>DNMS01000197.1:0-5556 GCA_003488105.1 Rhodospirillaceae bacterium | reverse complement strand
CCGGCGTGGAATTCGATGTCGCTCTGCCTCGGCGCCGTGATTGCGGCCGGGGCCGCGCGCCTGAACCCCCGATGGACGGAACGTTACGGCACGGCCGTCGCCGCCGGGCTTGTCGCCGGGGAAAGCCTGATCGGCGTTGGTCTGGCGCTCACCCGCATGGCGGGCTAACTCACCCCTCAGTGCAGGCGCATCATTCCACCGACAAGACGGAATTCCGCCGGCTTGACCAGCGCCACCGAGGCGACGCGCACGGAATGCAGGGGGCCGTCCAGGTTGTTTTCCCAGAAGTCCAGGAACCGGCGCAGCACGGGAAAGTCCGGCGCCATGTCCATATCCTGCCAGATGTAGTCCTGTAGAAGGTGAAGATGATCCGGCCGCCGATAGGTGATCTCGGCGGTCGTCAGGCGATAGCCTGAAAGCTGCACTTCCAAAGACATGTCTAACCCTCCGTCTTGGTTGCGTGGCTTGCATGTCCTCCCTGGATCACCTGAATTGTCGCCTCTGGGAATCCCCAGCGTCAATAATTAATACATAAAAAACAATAGATTAGCAGCCTATCGGTACGAGTGCTGCCAATCGCGGCGCGCAGCCTTTCACGCCCGGCGCGCCGACACGCTTCGGCGTGTTCCGGATGTCGTCCAAGAAGGGCCACTTCCGGGTGGCAGGCCGAAAATTTTATGACGTGGTGGGAGCGGCCCCTAATGCCCCCCTAGACAGGAATCATCTCTATTTCTGTTTGTGAATTTTGAGCTTCGTGTCGACATACCAAGCTTTTCCATCCGGCCCAAAGGCAACAGAGACCCCTTTTTTCTTGGTATTCGCCCATTGTTGCGACGGGACGTCATAGGCCCAGATATTACCGTCCATGCCGACAACCATCGGCACACCCGACGGGTTGCTGGAGATATCTACTCCGGCACCGCTGGATTTTTTCCATTTCCCTTTGACCATGACCCACGTTTCTTGATTGGCGGTCACGACCCAGGGGTAGCCATCCGGCTTGACGGCAATGCGGATGGCTTCACCGCCGTGGCTTTTCCAATTGTTCCCGGTCCAGGAATAAACGCCATATCCCGCGGGTCCCTCCTTGCCGGCAATGATCCAGACCGCCTCGCCTTTGGCCCCAATATCATAAGCCTTCGGGCCTTTTATCCCGGTCCATTTATTGCCATCCCGGCGCCAGATCGTGCCATCGATGGCAACGATCCAGGGCTGCTTACCGGCAATGGCGATCCGCAATGCCTTGCCTTCGATTTTTGTCCAGGAATTCCCTTTTTGAAACCAGATCGTTTGATCGGGGCCGACGACGGCGGCACGATTGTCATCGCCAACAGCGATATCAATTGCACCCCCCGGAAGCGTTGCAAACTGCCATTTGGATGGGTGCACGGATTTGGAGGACTTCACGGATGATTTCCCGGATGCCCCACCAACGGCGGGAAGCCCCGCTGTAATTTGAAAACCCCCGCTTTGCCATTTGCCTTGACCGGATGTCGGCATCGCAATTTTTTGCGGCGGGTTTTTCCAGAGTTGATAGGCCTGAGTAACCGCCCCATTCAACGCCCCATCCAAAACGTACATGTGATGCTTCTGATCGGGGGGGGCCAGGGCCAAGTTCCAATACATGGACACCTTGTTTCTGCCTTCGGCTGTGGCCATCAATTTCTTAAAACTGACGGGCTTTTGGGCCTCCCTCAGGGCGGCTTCCAGTTTCGGGCGTGCTGAAACAATCGCGACAAACTGGTTAATTGCGGCCCCCGCAATGATGGCAAACGGCAAGGCGACAACCATTGCGCCGGCCATGGCTGTCGATGATCCCGTTACCCCGGTCGCGAACAGGGACCCCGCGGTACCGGCGCTGGAGCCACCGGCGGTCGCGGCGGTGCCGCCCGTAAGACCCGCGGTTACAGCCGCACTTGTCGCCGCATGTGCCGAAGCAAGTGCCGCGCCAAAACTCTGAATTGCAGCCATCGATCCCGCAAGTGAAGGGGCCACAGACGCTGCAATCAAAACCGCTTGCCCCGCCTGGCTGAAATCCGGAGGGGGCGAGCCGTAATCGACCAGCCCCAGCATGGTCTTATGCTGGCCACTTCGCTTTTTGAACTCCAAATCGCCTATTTTCCATGCGTCGTAGGCATTCAAGGCGTCTTGGGCCATATGCGTCTGATAAGACCTGATATAGGCTTCAAATGAGGCAATGAGCTGTTTTGCATGCGTCGGTGCTTTTGGATTGTTCATCTCCAACAGCATGGTTGCGAACAGCAAGTTGTGCATCACTTGGTTATCAGCTGGAGACTGCCGCCTTATTAATTCCCATTGGTCTGAAACATATTTTTTGACGTTGGCTATTTTCTGCACCTTCGCCATGCTCTCCATCATCGTGGTAATCACCGCTGGATGCTTGAGCAGCTCTAACATCACTTCCCTCGCACCTTTCAGCGCGGTAACAGGCTCCCGGGTTGGGTAGGGATCCGGTTTCCAGATAAATTTACCCGTACAGTTGGCTATCCATTTATTGTTTTTATCGAACCCGCGGCAGGTAACTTCAGCTTTTGCATCCAGTGCAACGATGCCTAGCATGACGGTTAAAATAGAACCGCCAATCGTCATAATAAAATGGCGCATGCGAAAGCCCCCTACGTCCCGTGATTCGATTAAGTTGTTAGAAATAAATGGTAATAAGTAGTTTTATTCAGATCAATTTTTGATACTTATTGGAAATGCCCGATAATTATCTGAAACTGCCGGATGTTGCGAAACCGCAGCCACCTGCCGGACTTACAGGGCAGCGCATAAAGTCGCCGATCCAAGACCAGGTAAAGTAAGATGAAAGACAATGAGACCGAGAGCCCACTCCAAGGGCTTCCCACCAATTTGGAAGTAACGACCGCCGACGGCGAAGCCGAGAAAATCGTCATCGAGCAGCAGGCCGCGCTCGCGGAAAGCATGGGCGAGAGCGACATTCAGATGTTCGAGTTGCCGAACGGGATGATCATCAACATCAACCGCTTCGTTCCAGCCCACGATATGTCGCTCGCTTTCGACCCAATGGACGGGACGCCGCGCATGGTCAGCATCATGTTGCTCAAGGGTCAGGCGACCCTGAAATACCCCAACGGCGATACCTACGAGTTCTCGCAATCGCAGGGCTACAACATGCGCTATCAGGGCACACCCGGCACGTTTCATCTGAAAGCCGGCGTCGAGGTCAAAAACTTTACCGTGGCGGCGCCGCCGGAAGTGTTGGCGCGCTTTTTCGAAGGTGAAGTACCGGACGTCCTGAGAAACATGTTGGACCCGGAAGAAGAAACCCATGCCTTCACGCCGTTTCCGGTAACGCCGGAAATGCGCCGCTCGGTGACGGAGATGACCATACCGGGCCTCAGCGGCCAGCTGCAGCGTATCCAGATGGAAAGCGCGGCGCTGATGTACATCACGATGGTTGCGCGCGCGCTCGATCAAGCACCACCGCCCAGGCAAAGATTGACCCGCGCAGAGCGGAAGAACGTGGCACGCGCCCACGAGCGGTTGCTGGACTGTCTTCAGGAGCCACCGAGCCTGGCGGAACTCGCGCTCACGGCTGGGCTCTCCGAAAAACGTCTGAACAACGCCTTCCGTGAGATATACGACGGATCGGTTTTCGAGGTGCTACGAAACACGCGCCTGTCGCAGGCCCGTCAATTGATCGAACAAACGGACGAGCCCATCAAGGGCATTGCCTGGCAGGTTGGCTACAACCACGTCAGCAATTTCAGTCGGGCCTTCAAGGATATGTTCGGCGTGACGCCGGGAGCGATCAAGCGAAGCCGCTAGGCGCGCGCCCATAGAGCCCAAGCCCTTCGGCGTGTTCCGGATGTAGACTAAGAAAGGCCGCTTCCGGGCGGACCGGGGCCATCGTGCCCGTGGTGCTGACCAAACTGGGCCAGGACCCGGCGGTCGCGTCATCGATCATCCTGACCACGGCGATCGACATCGCCGGGTTCTTTTCCTTCCTCGGCATCGCGACTATTCTGTCGGGCCTTCTCTAAGACCCATTCCAAAACACCGGAGACCGTCATGACCGCAACCGCCGCAGCCAAGGTGTGGCTCGACTACGACCAGGCCGAACTGGACAATCAGTATGAACAGCGTTCGCTGGTGCCCGACGGCGACGTCTATGTCGCAGAGAACGCCGCCGCCAGCGCACAGGCACGGGCCGATCTGGACTGCCGCCTCGACGTCGCCTACGGACCCGGCCCGGACGAGGTCATGGACTTGTTTCCCGCCCGCGCCTCCGGGGCGCCAGTGTTGGTGTTCCTGCACGGCGGCGCCTGGACGCGGGGCGACAAGGTCAACGAAAGCCATCTTGCCCCAGCCCTGATCGCCGCCGGGGCCGCCGTCGTAGCGGTCAACTTTTCCCTGGCCCCCGGGGCCTCGCTGGACGACATCGCCGACCAATGCCGCCGCGCCGTCGCCTGGGTCCACGCCCATGCGGCGGACCTCAACGCCGACGCCGGGCGGCTGATCGTCGCCGGACATTCGTCGGGCGCGCATCTGACGGCGATGATGATGGTCACGGATTGGGCAGGCCACGGCCTGCCCGCCGACGCGGTCAAAGGCTGCGTCATGACCAGCGGCATGTACGACCTGACCCCGATCCGCCTCAGCCACCGCAACGGCTATCTGAACCTGGACGACGCGGCGGTCGACCGCCTGAGCCCGATGCGCCACCTGCGCCCGGGCCTGCCGCCTGTCGCGGTATTTTACGGCGAGGGCGAGTTGACCGAATTCCGCCGCCACGGCCGGGACTTCGCCCAGGCGCTGCGGGACGCCGGATTGACGGTCCGCGAGACGGACCTGCCCGGCATCCATCATTTCACCATGAGCCGCGAACTGGGCCGGCCGGACAGCCCGGTCCATCAGGCGGCGCTGCGCCTGATGGGATTAACCGTGTAATCCGTTCGGGGGGACACCCGAAGCCCCGATAGCCGAAAGACAGCACTTTCAAGCCATTGTAGCTCGCCTAGTGCCCTCCAGAAGGCTAGGATGCGGCATGGTAAGAAGGCCTAAAAACAACGCCTCCGGCGCCCGCTACACTGCCGTCGATCCGGCGCTTGTGGCACGCATCTGCTGGTACCACTTCCGCGAGGGACAGACACAGCAGGAAGTGGCTGACCGCGTGAAACTCAATCGCGCCACTGTGAACCGGATCATCAACGAAGCGCGGCGGGAGGGCCATGTCCGCGTGACCCTAAACCTGCCTTTGGCACCCTGCCTGGAGGCGGAGAATGCACTGCGCGACCGCTTCGACCTGAAGGATGCCGTCGTCGTCCCCGCCCCCATCGACGAGGATGACGTGCGCCGCGTCGTCGGCCTGGCGGCAGGACAATTCGTATCAGGTGCCTTGGCGCCCGATGCGCTTCTGGGCCTCGGCTGGGGGGCGACCATCCACGCCGCCGGCCAAACCGTGATCCCGCGCGAGGGCGCGAAAAACACGGTCGTTTCCCTGTCGGGCGGCCTGTCGCAAAGCGGCGCCATCAACCCCTATGACAATGCCGCCGCCTTCGCCCGGGTGTT
>DNMS01000195.1:26119-27996 GCA_003488105.1 Rhodospirillaceae bacterium | reverse complement strand
GACAGGGCTGTGGAATCGAAATTGTCGATATCGACCACTGGACGTCCGAGATACTCGGCGCGGGCGGTGATATGACAGCCCATCCAACTATTGTCCAGGTCCTGTGACGTCAGCAGAAGAAGCGGCTTTCGCCAGATTACCGTAAACGACTGCGAAGTTGAGGCGTGGCTAAGCACCAGTGCGGCATCGCGGATCAGTTCGGCCGTGCGGCCGGCAACGATTGTGCGGGCGCCGAACGAAGGCGGGTTCTGGTCAAGATAAGCGCGCGGGTGCGCTGCGATGATTACCTTCAGCCCTGTTTGTTCTTCCAGAGAATCAAAAACCCGTTGGAGGGCTGGGTAGTAGCGCTTCGCTGTCGTTGGCGGCCGGACTTTGCAAAAGGCATAGTCCGGATGGTGGATCATGTCCTCGTCGATGAACACCGCATAAGGCTGTTCGGGGGGCTTGGGGGCGCCTAACCGTAAGGCGGTTTCAAAGTCCAAGGTATGCGCCCAGATACAAGTCTTAGCCTGAATCAGCGGTGACCGTGCGCCTGCGTGACCGGAGAGTATAGCCACTTCCGGCGGGGCATCTGACAATTGTGCCGATTGCGGTCTCGCGAAGATGCGGGCCAGGCGCGCCGAAAATTTTCCGCTCAGTGCCGGCAGGTGCAACGCTTCTCGAACTCGCACGAACAGCCGCGGTTTGCTCGGTGGCGGAACGACCCCGCTTACGTACACGATCCGCGGAATGTTCCGACGCCGTAGTTCTTGTCGGATGGCCATTCCTTCCGGCCAATCACTCATATAGTCGAACGCCACCGCGGGGCCGTCGAGTCGGTCGAGTTCCTGGACCAACGCCTCGTGGCTGCCGACATCGACCCGCCCCGGAGTGCCTGGATCGGGACGGTGGATGTCCGGTTGGACCCAGGTGCTGCAATCGAGAATCTGGACGGGGAAACGATGGGCCAGTTCTTCCGCGCCAAGGCGTTTGAAATCCCGTTGCTCGAAATGAAACCCGGCGACGTATAGAAGAGTGGGGATCACAGAGCGCAGTATTCCTGAAGATAAGCCCGATAGTCCCGGGCCGCCGCCAGATCGTCTGCCTGTCGGGCGGCCTGAAGAATAAAGTCACCATCGTATCCAATCGCAGCCAGGCCGGCGAACACGTGGGGAATTTCCGTTTCGCCCTTACCCAAGGGAACACTGTAGTCGGCCCGTGTGCAGTCCTTCACGTGAACGTTGCGGATATGCTGGCCGTACTTAGGCAGTTCATCATCTGGATGGAAACCGAACCAGGTGCTGTTACCCATGTCGTAATTGACGCCCAAACAGGGGTGGGCGTACGCGTCCATCAACGTGGCAAGCTCGTCGGCCGGGAGGTCGCTTTCCAAAACGATGTCGACACCAACCGCTTTGGCATGCGTCAGGATTTTGTCAATCGCGGAATCGAACAGCTGTTTGGCGTTGTCCGATCGAAGCGAGTTCACGCCCATCATCGGAAGCTCGACAAATCCCAGACCCAACGCGGCACAATCATCTAACATGGTAAGAAGTTGAACAACGCTGGAGCGGCATGTAGCGGGGTCGTCGGCGACCAGGGGGCATTCCATGAAGTTGTCGCCGCACAAACCCACCACATGGATATCGTGCTCCGCCGACAGGTCGCTGATGCGGGCGCGTCCCTTGGGTGACCGAATGGGGTGACTGTCCCAGCTTGCCATTTCGATGGTCAATTCGATCGCGTTGTATCCAAGGCCCGCAAGCAGGGGGAACTCTTCGGGCCAGCGATCGCCTGGGAAGGCTTGAATGCGATCATCGACCTTGGGTAGCAGCCGGCCCTGCATCATTCCGACGCGCCCACTCATCGGCGTTCCGCAGCCACCTCGACGATTGCTC
>DNMS01000195.1:13052-26023 GCA_003488105.1 Rhodospirillaceae bacterium | reverse complement strand
GATTGCTTCACCCGTCACTTGTAGGCCTTCAATCAGGGCGTCGTCGGGAATCGTCAGGGGCGGGCCCAGCTTCAAGGTTCCTCTTCCGGTGCGGATGTGGAACACCCCCTTGCGCAGGCAGCGTTCGACCACATGGTCGCAAAACAGCGGATCGAGCTCCTCGCCGTTCTCCTTGGTCAGGAAAACCCCCCAAAGCAGCCCGTTTCCAAGCACGCGGCCTATACGTTCGGGCGTCTTCTGTTTCCAGCGATTGATCTCGCGGCGAACAATTTCGCCCTTGCGTGCGGATTCGGAAACCAGATTTTCGGTCTCAAAGATTTCGATGTTGGCTAGGCCCGCCGCGCAGGACAACGGATGGCCCCCGTGTGAGCTGGTGTAGGCAGGATCCAGATCGATGATCTCTCCACGACCCAACACGACGGACAGCGGCATCGAGCCCGAGACGCCTTTGCCGCAGGTCACGAGATCTGCCTCGACGCCGTATTGCTCATAAGCGAACAGCGTGCCGCATCGCCCAAAGCCGGCTTGAATTTCGTCGAAGATCAGAAGGGCGTCTCGCTCGGCCGTCCATTCGCGAACGGCTTGCACGTAGTCCGTAGGATAAAAGATGCCACCCCAGCCTTGATAGGATTCGAGAATCAAGGCGATGACGTCGTCCAAGTCCGTGGTCTCGCCGAGCTTGGTGATGTCGCGTGTGAACATCTCGCGCCCGGTTATGCCTTCCGCTTCCAGAACCCACGGATAGGGAAACGGAAGATGGCGCATGGCTGGATCGTGGTACCCGATCCAGTGCTTCTGTTCGTGATACCCGCCCGCCATTTGCGCACCTAGGGTCTTGCCGTGAAAATTCCCGTCGAAGCCGATAATGGTGCGGCGCTTACGGTCATCTCTGAGGCCGTAGAGACGGGCCAGTTTGATCGCTCGTTCGCTAGCCTCGGCGCCAGTCGAGAACAGCGACGCTTTGGTCAAGTTCGCCGGCGTGAAGGCGATCAGCTTCTCAAGGTACTGGGCGCGGATTTCCGTCGGGTAGGTATAGGCATGGCAAAGTTTCTCGGCCTGCTCTTGCAGTGTCTTGACCATGTGCGGATGGGCGTGGCCGCAATTGGCGACAAAGATCGTGGACGAGAAATCGATCCACGCATTCCCGTAGGGATCGAAGATCTGGTAACCGTTCGCGCGATCCCAGATGACCGGCGGCTGGTCCATGGCGTTTGAGCTTTCGTGTCGCGCGATCCGTTCCATGATGCCGCGCGTACCTGGGGCGGGAATGGCGGTCACGATTCGCCGGTGGGTGGTTTCAACTTTGTCGACCTTGACCGGGTCGATGCTAAAGGAGAAAGGTTCGCTCATCACTGTTGATCCTGGCCGGAAATGCGATTGGCGACGGTGACGATTTCGTCGGTTGGGGGCGTCACAGGGTCAACGATCTCCCTGCCCACAGCTTGCAGCAAGGCAAGGTCTTCGGGGTAATCCAAATCCATCTTGACCGGCGTGTGTAACCGAGGGCTGACCTCGATACGGGTTACCTTGAACATCTCGGGGTGTTTGTAGAAATACGGAAAGACATGTTCGCGATCATGAGGGTCCTGAGTTGCCTCCGCGACGCGCTTGAGCGCGGAAAACTTCAAATACTCGCCACCGAAGTCGTTGATGCGGTCCGTGTGAACGCTGTTAGTGAAGCCGACGAAATCCCATGCGCCGTCAGCACCAAATTCGACGATGCGGTCGATTTCGCGCCAGTCCATGAATACGTTGTCGCCGGTCGCGCGGACCAAATGGTCGCTGACCGCGTGGGCTTCGGCGGCGGCGAGGTATCGGCCGACAAGATCGGACTCGCTGCCTCTGAACACGGGGAAGCCGGCGGCGGCGGCGGTTTCCGCCAACGGCGTGTCGCGGTCCATATCAGAGGTCGCCAGCACCACCTTGGCTAGGCGCGAGGATTTGGCCAGCCGGAGCAGGACGATTTCGATCACGGGGATTGCCCCGATCAGTTCAAGGCTTTTGCCGGGGCATCGCTGCGACCCCATGCGGGCCTGGACGATGCAAGTGGCTTTCAAGTCGGCGGTCATTCGGCGGTTTCCTGAGGTTGGACCAGTTCGAGAATTGTCCCATCCGGATCGTGCGCGTAGGCGACCCATACGCCGTCCGGCGAGTGCAGCGGCGGCGATTTGAACATGCAGCCGGCTTCCTGCCGGCGCTTGTATAGGTCGGCCAGATTGCGAACTGAAAAAGCGACATGCGGTCGCCCAGGTTCGACGGCACGGGCTGCTGAGCCGGCGGCACCCGAGTGGGAACGGTAGTACAGCAGTTCGACGCGCATACCGTCGGGTGCGGTCAGCACGACAATGTCGATGTTCTGGTCGGGTTCACCGACAAGAGTGCGAATATATTCAGTGTCGAGGTCCCTGTATTCTGCCACCACTTGTAGACCCAAGTAGTCGCGGTAGAACGCCAGCGACCGGTCTAGGTCGCTGACAGTTATCCCCATATGACGGAACCCGGTCACGGTCATTGTCTAGAATCCCACGGTCTGGCCGCCGTCGATCACAAGCTCGGCGCCGGTGATGAACGAAGCGCGGAAGGAGCTGAGAAACAGCGCCGCTTGCGCGATGTCGTCCGGGGTGCCGAATCGACGTAACGGGACTGCTTTCAAGACGCTGTCGGCGAGGGCCGGGTGGGCCTTTAGCTTATCGTCCCAACGGCCGCCGTCGAACAATACATTGCCGGGTTGAATCAGATTGACCCTGACGCCTGTCGGCCCGAGTTCATGGGCCATTGTCTTGCTGAGCGCCCGCAGGCCGGCTTTCCCCACGTTGTACCCGATCGGCGCACCAAGCGCTTCGCGGCCGCAGATGCTGCCGATGAACAGAATCGATCCGTGGCCCCGCTCCGCCATACCACGCGCGACGTGACGAGAAAGCCGCGCTGGACCGGTCAGGTTTGCGGTCAGTAGCCGGCCCCAGGCTTCGTCGGATGTATCGAATCCCGGCGCGGTGTCGGTGTCTCCGTAGTTGACGACCAGAACGTCCAAGGCCGGCAAGCCGTCGATCAGGTCCGATGCATCTGAGTTGGAAAAATCTCGGGCCACAATGTCAGGGCGCGTGCCACTGATCTTTTCGATTTCGTCGGCGGCCCTCTCTAGGGTGGCTTCCTTTCGGGCGCCCAGCCATACCGAAGCGCCTGCTTCGGCGAAAGCCGTCGCAATGCCTTTGCCAATACCACGGCTGGCGCCGGCGACGAGAACGTTACAGTTTTCGAATTCTTTCATGAAGCCGATCACCAGGCTGTTCGACCGCCATCCATGACTAGGTTATGACCTGTCATAAAGGACGAGGCATCCGAAGCAAGGAACACGATCGCGCCTTTGTACTCGTTAATCCGGCCCATGCGACCCATTGGAATGCGGCTTGCCAGCTTGGCGACGAAGCCGAGATCGTGATCTCTGAAAACGCCGGCCGGCGAAAAGCAATTTACGCGTACGTTGTTGGCGGCCCAGAGCGTGGCCAAATGACGGGTTAGGTGGATCACACCCGCTTTGGTTACGGAATAGAACGCTGGTGTATTGAAAGGCATTCCCGGATAGTTCGCCGCAGGGTCGGGGTCGTAAATGCGCTGGTCAGGGCTGACAATTCCGACGTCCGATCCGATATTGACGATGGAACCTTGACCGAGTTTGACCATTTCATGACCGATTATCTTGCAAGCCAGCATGGTGCCCGTCAGGTTGATCCGCAGGCCTGCATCCCAAACCTCGGGTGCCGTATCCTCGAACGGCGCGAAAAAGGCGTCCGGGTCGGCGTCGCAACCGTATTTTGTCAGAGCGGCGTTATTGATCAGGACATCGATCCGGCCGTGCCGTTTCAAAACCCGGTCCACGGCATTGCGGATCGACGCCTCGTCCGACACGTCGGCCACTTCAGTTTCGCAGCGGCCGCAATACGCGGCGACGTCGCGGGCCGCCTCCTCTAATTGTTCTGGAGCTAGATCGAACAGCACGGGTAGGCCACCCATCTCGCCCAAGGCCTCAGCGAATTGATGGCCCAAAAAGCCCGCACCACCGGTTATGACGCAAATCTTTCCCGTCAGATCATACTGGGCCTTTACGGATCTGGAGGCGGAGGGGGAACTCATGAAATTCAGCCCAGGTTGTCGAAAAAGAAAGCGTTCCGGATCATGGTGTAGCCCTTGATCAGTTCTTCGATGCCATTGTCGAGGCTATGCTGGGGCCGCCATCCCGTGGCTTCGATTTTCTCGTTTGAAACGATGTAGTCGCGTTTGTCGGGATCTTTGCCGATATTGGATTCAAAGATGTGGAAATCAGGCAAGCGCTTTTTGATCCTGTGGCAGAGTTCCAGTTTCGACAGATTGGCGTCCGACAGTCCGACATTATATGTCTCGCCCCGCATCGTGTCATAGTTGTCCAATCCCCACATGAAGGCATTGGTGACGTCCCGTACATGGATGTAGTTGCGCTTGAAGTGTCCTTCGAACAGCACCAGAGACCGGTCATAGACGGCGCGGTAGACGAAATCATTGACCAGCAAGTCGATACGCATCCGCGGGGCCATTCCGAACACGGTGGCTAGGCGGAAGGTGACCGCGCGGCCCGTTTCAAGCAGCAGCCGTTCGGCCTCGACTTTGGTCGTGCCGTAGAGCGACACGGGGTTAAGGGGGCTCTCTTCGGTGCAGAACTGATCGCTTTCGCCGATGCCGTATCCTGAGTTGGTGACGGGGTACAGCAGGCGCTGATCCTGGCTCAGTTTGATGATCATGTGCCTGACCACATCGACATGAATGGCCTTGGTGGCATCCGGGTTCTTATCGCAGGCTGGGGCGCCGACAATTGCCGCCAAGGGGATGATCACATCGTGTTTGGCGTATTCCGCATCCATCAGGTTCTTGTCCCGGACGTCTGCTTTGATGACTTGGAAGTTTGGGTTTGCACAGCAATGCAGCAGGCTGGCTTGGCGGTACATGAAGTTGTCCACGACGGTAACCTGCCATCCCCGTGACAGTAGTTCCGGAACGAGGATTGAACCCAGATATCCGGCGCCACCGGTAACGAGAATTTTCATATCGGTCTTTCCAGGCAAGGTCTTAATCCAGTTGCTTAATGCCGATTGGGCTGTCGATTTCGATGTCGGACGTTACTGTGCGGCCGATAACGTCGTCGATCCGTGACGGCGGCAATCCTGCCCCGCCTGTACGCTTCGCCGTCACCATATCCGCCGTCAGACGGGTTCCAGCCGATACTGCGCGGGCCGCGACTAGCCGTTTGCGCAAACGGTCACGGTTCTCGACCTCGCAAGGCATAACTTGCTTGCTGCCAGAACCGCGTACTTGTTCGGCCATGCGAAGATCCCGCACCAATGCCTTCAGCTCATCCGGCTCCAGCGAGGCGCGATGATCCGGGCCAGGCAGGTTGCGGTTGAGGGTGAAATGTTTCTCGTAACAACAAGCGCCTAGGGCGACAGCTGAGATTGCCGCGACGCCGCCGGGGACATGGTCGGAGTAGCCGACTGCCACGTTGCAGCGGCGGGCAATTTCGTGCATCGCCAGTAGGTTGGCTTGATCCGCGGGCGCTGGGTAGGAGCCGGTGCACTGCATGACAGCCAACTGACCGGTGCCGGCCTTGCGGATGACCTCGACGGACGCGACGACTTCTTCCATCGCGCACATGGCAGTGGATAGAATCATCGGTCGGCCTTTCGAAGCTATGTGGCGTAGCAAGGGAATGTTGTCGGCATCGGTCGAGGCAATCTTGTAGAGAGCGATGTCCAGTTCATCCAAAATATCCACACTGGGAGTGTCGTACGGAGTGGACATGAACAGGATGCCCCGTTCTGCGCAGCGGCGCATGATCGCTTCGTGCTGCGCGCGGTCCAGCTCCTGCGTTTTCAAAAGCTCGAACCAGCTTTGTTCCGAATCGGGTCCAGTGGTATCGATGTGGTACTGCGCTTTTGGCGCCTGACGAAGGATGATGTGCTCCGCCAGGAAGGTTTGAAATTTTACCGCATCTGCGCCTGCCTCGGCGGCCACGTCCACGAGATCCAACGCCATCCCAAGGTCACCATTATGGTTCACCCCCGCCTCGGCGATGATGAACAGAGATGCGTCGTGTCCAATGCGGCGGCCGCCTGGAAGGTCGATACCCGTGTGCGTATAGGAATTCAGATCGATCATGCGTCAAATAGGTCTTCGAATTACAGGTAAGGATCGCCCGGTCGGCGCTTGCGTAACTCGCGCGCCGGGCAACCCGCGTAAACGGCCTCACCGACGAGATCGCCAATGACGGCGGCGCCGTTCCCTACCACGACGTCGGGGCCGATGGAAACTTCGTGTGACACAGTGGCGCCAACGCCAATAAAGGACCGTTGCTCAACGGTCACATTGCCACCCAAAATTGCGCCGGGAGCGAGTGTTACGAAATCTGAAAGTCTGCAATTGTGCTCAACCACGGCATTGGACCATAGGGCGACATGGTCGCCGATTTGGGCTTCGGTATGGATAACGGCACCGGCTAGAACTATCGCCCCTTCGCCTAGTTCTGCAGACCTCGCGACATAGGCGCGAGGATGAATTAGGTTCGGGAAGGGGATGTCCCCCATGCATTGGCGGACCTGTTCAACTGCTTGGGCGCGTTTCCAGTTGTCGCCGATCCCGACAAGGATGCCGCTCGGGCGTCCCAGCGCGCCTGACAGCATGTCCTCTTCTCGGATCACGGGAAGGCCGTGAACCATGGCACCGGACGGAGGATTGCGATCAACGAGACCCCAGATAGCGATGCCCGTCGCTTCTGCAGTATCCAGGATGCATCTGGCGAGACGGCCTGCCCCAAAGACGACCACGCTGTCGATCACGCTGCCGCTAGCCTTTCGCGCACGAGGCGCGCGCCGAGAGCGACCCTGTCCGGCGTCGCGTCGCGAAATTCCAGGATCAAGATCGCGCCTTCGGGCAAACGATCCAGCCAGTCCAGCACCCAGGACCCAGGTTCGAGCGGCTGATGTTGATCAAAGTGCCGGTCGTTGTGGCTTAGTTCGCAAGCCGCGAAACGGTGGCCCCAGCAGGCGATGAATTCAGCAAGGTCGAAACCGTGGCTTATGGAGGCCAGCGTGCTATGGGCGAGGTTGAAATTCAGCCACAGGCTGCCGTCAAAGGCATCAAACAGGCGTTCATATTCAGATGGCTGCTCCAGCAGAAGCACACCTTCGCTGGTCAACGACCCTTCGGTTTCGACGGCCAGGCGGATGTCGAGTGCTTCCGCTTCGGCGGTCAGTGTCTCCAGCGAGCGCAGCATGCGGTAGAAGGCTTGGTCGCGGTCGCTTCGTTCTCCGGAAAACGAAAAATCGTAAGCGCCGGGACGCCCGCTGGTCGATGCCGAGGCGTTGGCGAGAAAGCCGGGATGCACGGTGTAGAGCGTCGCGCCGAGTTCAGCCGCACACCTCAGACAATGCTGGGCATGGGCAACAGAGGCCTTCCTTACGGCTTCGTCGGCAGAGGCGATATTGATCACCATGTCCTGCGACGCCGGTGGGAAATAATTGTGTGTTACGATCGGCCCGGACCATGCTTCACGGATCATCGTCTTGGTTTCGCGCCAGTCACGGTAGCAATGGGTCGATCCGATCTCGACGCCGTCCAGGCCGAGCGAGGCCAAGCCTTCGAGGGCCGCAGACAAATCGGTCTGAAGTCCGGGCAACCAGGTCGTAGACGCGTAGACGGCCGGCAGCGCAGTCATTCGCTGAATTCCTCGTTGCCTCGGCTTGTCCAGCTTTGAAGACCGAGTGCATCGAATGCCACGGGGCCGACTGTCAGGCCACGGTCTGTCAATGCACGGATCACGTCGTAACGGCGAAACGGTTTGGTGAAAAATAGATAGAACCCGCCGCCGCCCGTTCCGAGCAAGCGGCCGCCTTCCGCGCCGGCCTGTATCGCCACGTCGTAAACCGCGTCCAACGCTTCCGATGTTACGGCGGACTCGTACCTTTTCTTCAGTGACCAAGTGTCGCCCAGCGCTTGGCCGAAACCTTCTAGATTTCCCCGAAGCAGCTTGGAGCGCATATCTAAGGCAATATCTTTGAGTTCCGAAGCGAAGCTGATGCGTTCGGGATCGTCGACGTGACGATTTTTATGGCGCCCCTGGATTTGTTGCCCCTTGTGTTCGATGCCCGTGTAACAAAGCAGGAAACGTTCTTCCATTTCTTGCAAGGTGGAGGTTTGCAGCCTAAGCGGCGTAACGACGTTGTGCTCGCTGGAGAATTCGAGAAAGTTGAACCCGCCAAACACAGTGGCGTATTGGTCCTGCCACCCCCCGGAAACGCTCAGTTCCATCCGCTCCGCCTCGAAGGCGTGTTCGGAAATTTCATAGAGGTCCAGTTTTTCATCCCGGAACTCGTTGAAGCAGCCAATAACCGCGGCAAGCAGGGCGGCGGAGCCTCCCAATCCCGAACCGGGCATCATGTCGCTGGCGACATGTAGTTCAAAGCCGAATGACGGTTGCATGACTGTGATGCCGGCCTTCAATAGGTCGATGGAGCCGTTGTACGTCAACGCCTGCAGGTTCTCTGCTTCGATCCGCCGACCGAGGTCGTGGGATTGAATAATGATTCGAGAATCGTCGCGGCGCCGGAGCATCGCCCGGGCATGACACAGGACGGTTGTTGTCAGGCTTACTCCACCGTGGTCCATAAAGTAGGAGGTGAAGTCCGTTCCTCCTCCGGCAAGACTCAACCGGGCCGGTGCGCGGGCGCGGGCATAAATTTCTCGGCCCTGGGGGTGAGTATAGCGCAGTCCGGCGGCAACGAAGTCTACGAGGCGTCCGGAGGAATCAATGATCGGGATCGCCTTAATTCGCGAATCCAACATCTTCAAGACGCGTTCGCGGCTGCTTCTCTGCGGCATCGCGACGAACTCCCGGTTCATCGCGTCGGTAATTGGCGATTCGAGGGAGATGTTCTTTAGAGCGGCGGCGCGGGCATCCCCGTTCGATAGAACGCCGATCAGGCGGCCGTCACCGTCGCAAATGCATACAACCTCGGTTCCCGTGCGTTCGAGCTTATGCAGCGCTTCGCGAAGGCTCGCGGTTTCGGGGATGGATATCGCCTCAAGGACGGCGCCACCATCCGGCGAAATCTGGGCGGGGTCGGTCATTGGGATGCTTCTAGCGTTATGGTCTGGCAAAACGCACGGTAGCTCTCTGGTGTGCCGATGTCGGTGAAAGGAGGATGTTCATGCACGACAAAAGCACAGATGAGCGATCGTTGCGCCATTCCAGGAAAAAAATCACGCTCAATGGAGAATTGCCCCTCTGGGGACTCACGCATTATCTCTGAGGAGACGATGTAAAGCCCGCAGTTGACCAACCCGCGCTCGGCATCTCCTGTAGCTTGGCTGAATCCGTCCACGCGGGTCCCGGTACATTCGACTTTCCCATATCGTGCACAGTTGTCGACCTGTGCGATAGCCATCGTAATGGGAAAACGACCCGGCTCGTGGGAGTCTAATATCGGGCGTAGGGGGAAATTGTAGTAGGTATCACCATTCATTATCACAACATCGCCCGTCAACGAGGCCGCTTGTATGGCGTTCTTCACCGCTCCCCCGGTTCCCAAGGGCGTGTGCTCGTGAACGATTTCAATTGGGATCGGACACCTGTCGCGTGACCTCGCGAACTCGATGATCTGGTCGGCCATGTGATGTACCGTGAGGATGACGCGTTCCACCCCGGAAGCTGCGGCCCAAGCCAGTTGATGGTCGAGAAACGGCTTGCCATGAACCAGCGCAAGCGGCTTCGGCCTGTCATTGACGAGCGGGCGGAGGCGTGTGCCGAAACCTCCGGCAAGGATGATCGCGTCAGACATTCGGCGTTACGCGGCCCCTCTTGCCGTCCAATCAAGAACGAGGTCGCAAATGCGGTCGATCAGATCCGGCTGAAGGTCCGTGCCCGATGGCAGATGCAAGGATCGCGACGATAGGGAGCGCGAGACGGGAAAGTGGCTGGGATCGTTGTCATCCGCATAGGGTACCGCCTCGTGAACGGGATTGACCATCTGCCGAGAATCGATCCCGTTGTCCTTTAAGAAGGCGAGCAGCGGATCCCGCATCTCGATATCCCTGAGCGTCACGGTCGTCAGCCAATGGACAGGCCGGCAATAGGGGAGGATGGGGCGACAGGAAAGGCGTCCGTCATCGGCCTCGGCGAGACGCCGACGATAATGGGCATCCTGAACGGCACGCCGAGCGAGAATATCGTCCAGCCCCTCAAGTTGGGCCAAGCCGATGGCTGCCTGCATGTTGGTCATGCGGTAATTGAAGCCGGCGACAACATGAACGTAGCGCTTCTCGCGGGACATTCCATGATCACGGTAGATTCGCAAACGCTTTTCCAGGTTAGGGTCCTGGGTGAGGATCATCCCCCCCTCTCCCGTGGTCATGATCTTGTTTGCAAAGAAGCTATAGCAGGACATGATGCCAAAAGTTCCTGCCGTCACTCCGTCGCAGGTCGCCGCAGGAGCTTCTGCGACGTCCTCGATCACCGGAATGCCGTGACAGGAACAAATTTCCATGATCCGCGCCATGTCCGCTGTGTGACCGAACGGATGAACGACGATCAGGGCCTTGGTTTTCGAAGATATTTTTTCCTCGATTAAATTCGGATTGATCGCCCAGCTGCCTTCCTCTACGTCGACCAACACCGGCCTGGCGCCGCATAGGGCAACCATGTTCACCGGTGCGATAAAGGTGAGGTCGGGGCATATAACTTCATCGCCGGGCCCAATCCCCAGCGCGACAAGCGCCAAGTGAAGGGCGGTCGTGCAGTTTGATGTCGCGATGCCGATCGGCATGCTGTTGTAGGCGGCGAAAGCTTGTTCGAAGTCCTCGATGAAGGCGCCTTGTGATGAAATCCATCCACTATCAACACAGGATAGTAAATAATCTCGTTCGTTTCCGGAGAAAAGAGGTTCGAAAATAGGGATCATGGCCGTTGTCATGGTTCAAAAATAAAAAGGCTGACAGTATGGCTCAGGCTTGGCGTTGCGGGTCGGGGCGTTTGGCGTGGGCCGGGCAGGCTACCGCACTCCGGGTGAATCACTCACGCGGTGTGCCGGCGCATATTTAGGTGACGGGCGTGCACGAGGCTACCCGCCGGTGGTCAGGCCGCAGTCACCGCGTGTCCGGGGACGCTGGTCTTGATGGCCCGGCCCATGAAGTCAAGCAACAGGACGACGCGTTGGTTGTCGTCGACGCATTCGAACAGGCCCTCGATATCGGCGAAGGGGCCGTCCGTTACCTGTAGGCGCTGACCCTTGCGGAAGGCTGGCGGCAAAACTGAAACGATGTCGCCGTCCGCGTGTGCCCGGATTACGTCGATGATTGCGTCGGGCACTTCCTGCGGTACGGCACCGTCGGTCAAGAGATGAGACACCCCGAAGGTTCCGTTGATGGACCGCCAGCGCTGTTGGCGCGGGTCCATGCGTACGAACAAATAGCGAGGAAACAGCGGAGAGAGAACCATGTCGATGCGGCGCGCATGACGCCGCCGCTTACGATAGCGCGGTAGGTAAGGCTCGAACCCCTGGTTCGTCAGGTTCTGTGCGGCGAACGCCTCCTTACCCGCCTGGGTATAGACGACATACCATTTCATGGCGCGCCCTCTTGATCGTCGGCGCCGCTGTCGGCCGGCGAAGTCGGGCGGCCGGGCGCGGTCACCCGCAGCAGCTTCGGCGCCAGCACCCGTTCCGCCGGTAGAACCTTCATCAGCGTTTCGTAAGCGCCCTGGGGATCGGTGATACCGGTCAGGACGACGGCCTGCGGCCGCTGGTCGGGGGCGATTTCATCGAGCGTGCGGTAGACGGGTATGTCGCAAAAATCCGGCTCGTTGCGCTCGGAGTCGAGCAGACCGACGATCTCGCATCCTGTCTCCGCTGTTGCCAGCGAGGCAATCTCCGCCAGATCGGTGGCGCCGACCAGAACGACGCGGGTCCAACCTCGGGTGGCGCAGAACCGGAAGATGTCGGAATATTCCTGGCGCGCTTCGCGGTAGAAGCGCAGCGAATGGCCCAGGTACTCGGCGGTGAGCCGGCTTTTCTCGGCGAATCCATGGGGCGTCAGATAATAGGCGTAACGTCGGGCCGGAGCTTGCCTGATCTTCAGCAGGCCCTTCTTCACGCAGCGCTTGAGGACGGCATTGGTCAGGCCGAGGGCCACACCCAGGCGCTCCGCCAATCCTCGCTGCGAGACAACCTCACCCTCGGCGACAAAATCCAGGAGATCGAGCGTCGTCTCGACCATCTGTGACTGATTCTGCGCGTTGAATTTTCCGTTGGCCATGGGGCCCCCTTGTTCACGCCTCGAACATATACCGTTCATGTGTTGAACGTCAACCGCCGGATAGATTTGTATTCGGAAAAATAGAAACCGAATCAACGCATAAACCCACGGAACTCATGTGCCGGGCAAATCGCGTAAGAGGGTCTTTGAGGCGGAATCGGTTGGTTCGGTTCAAGGAACCGGCTATGAGGGGCGCATGATGCCATCCGCACACCGCCGCTGCGCATTCACGCCCCTCGTCATCGCCGGGTTGTGGGGGCTGCTGATTGTCGTGACCTTGACCGTGCGCCCGCTTTTGCCCGTCGACGAAACCCGCTACCTCGCCGTCGCATGGGAGATGTGGCAGCGCGGCGATTTCCTGGTTCCCTATCTGAATGGTGAGCCCTACAGCCACAAGCCGCCGCTTTTGTTCTGGGGCATGCATCTGGGCTGGGCTCTGTTCGGCGTCAATGACTGGTGGCCAAGGCTGGTGGCGCCTTTGTTCGGGCTCGCGGCCCTGTTGGGGACGTGGTGGCTGGGACGTCTGTTGTGGCCGGATAGGGCCGAGGCCGGCGCCGTGGCGGCGGCCCTGGCTCTGGGGGCTCTGTTCTGGACGCTGTTCACCACCATGACCATGTTCGACATGCTGCACGTGGCCTTCA
>DNMS01000195.1:11104-12907 GCA_003488105.1 Rhodospirillaceae bacterium | reverse complement strand
TGCTGCACGTGGCCTTCACCCTGGGCGGCATGATCGGCCTCGTCATGGCGGCGCGCGGCCGCCTGGCGGCGGGCTTTCTGATGCTCGGTCTTGCCATCGGGCTCGGCGTGCTCGCCAAGGGGCCGGCGATCCTGGTGCATTTGCTCCCGGCCGCGTTGGCAGCCCCTATTTGGGCGCCTGCCCTCGGCGCCGCCCCCCGCTGGCGCGCATGGTATGGGGGATTGGCCGCCGCTGTCGCCCTGGGGGCGGCGGTCGGCCTGGCCTGGGCCCTGCCTGCTGCGGAAGCGGGTGGAGCCGAGTACCGCAACGCCATTCTGTGGGGGCAGTCGGCGGGACGTATGGTCGATAGTTTCGCCCACGGTCGGCCGTTCTGGTGGTTTGCCGCGATCCTGCCGGTCATGGCCCTGCCCTGGACCATCTGGCCCGCCGCCTGGCGGGCCCTGCGCCGCCAATGGGGGGGCATGGCGGCCGATGGTGGCACGCGCCTCTGTCTCATCTGGCTCGCCGTCGCCTTCGTGGTCTTCTCCGCCATCAGCGGCAAGCAGCCCCATTACCTGCTGCCGGAATTTCCCGCCCTCGCCCTGATTCTGGCCCGCGCCTTGGCGGGGGCCATTGCCGCGGAAGGAGACGGCTTCTGGCGCCCGGTCGACCGCTGGGGGCCGGCGGCGTTGTTCCTCATGTTGGCCGGGGGGATGGCTGGCGCCCTTCATTTCGATATCAAACCATCCTGGGCAACCTCCGTCGGCGACGCGCAGTTGTGGCCGCTTGCCGGGGTGGCTGTGGCGGCGGCCTTTCTGCGCCTGAACGGGGCAGCCGCGGCGCGGGTGGCGACGATAGCCGGCCTGTCCGTGGGGATGATCGTCGCGGTTCACCTCACGCTGCGTCCATTGATGGCCGAATCTCACGACTTCCGGCCGTTCTCCTTGGCCCTCAAGCGGTTCGAGGGCCAGGGTTTCGATTTCGTCACCTTCGGCAAGTACCGGGGGGAATTTCATTTCCTAGGCCGCCTGACCAAGCCGGTTGGCGTGGTCGACGGGCCGGCGGCGCTGGAGGTTTGGCTCAAGACCCACCCCAAGGCGATGATCATCGCCCCGTTCCGCGACATGCCTGCGGGGCCTGCGCCGGACGCGACCACCCAATTCCGCTCCCGCCAGATCGGCGTGTGGCAGAGCGATCTGTACCCGCCCCGCAGGAGCCGGCGGACAAAGCCAAACTGAAGCTATTCCGGTTGTGCGGCGGGCCTGTCCGGTTCGGCGGCGATGATGGCGCTCAGTAGGAAGAACGTGATCAACCACCAAGACGACCAGATCGAGAAATTGAACAGCGACGAGGTCCAGAACACGGAGAACAGGCCGATCAAGGCCATGTCCACCGGTTGGCCCGACCTTACAAAGCGCCGCGCGTGCCGGGCGAGGAACCAAGCCAAGACAAAAGCCACGGGCAGGAAGCCGATCACGCCGGTTTCGCCCAGGACCTCCAGTATCCAATTATGCGGGTGGGAGGGTATGTACTCGACCGTGTAGCCGGGAATTTTTTCGTGGGCACCAGGAATGCGGTCGATGACGTTGATGCCGTGTCCAAACCAGGGCGACTCCGCAATCTTGCCGCCGACGAAATGCCAGATTTGCTGACGGTGGGTGTCGACCAGCCAGGTCGGCATCCAGTCCCATACCGCCGTCGACGGCGGCGCGTCGGGCAGGACATGAACCAGGGCGACGGTGGCAGTCACCGCGCCGGCTGCCCAAAGGGCCCAGACCGGAAGCCATTTTCCGCGCCGTTGCATCGAGACCGCTAGGCTGACCG
>DNMS01000195.1:8476-10861 GCA_003488105.1 Rhodospirillaceae bacterium | reverse complement strand
AGCAGTCCCGCGATCGCCGCTTTGTTCGCCGTCTCGATGATCACGGCGCCGGCGCCAAAGGCCGCCAGGCCCGCCAGCCACCGCCACTTGCCGGCGCTGTGCCAGGCGCACCAGATCAGCACGGGCACGGCGCAGGACATCGACGCTGCATAGGCCTTGAGCGCGGCTGCGGCCCAGGCACCGGAGACGGCGCCGAAGGTATTGCGGACCGCCTGCAATGGAAGGGTCAGGCCCAGTTGCGCGCTGATGACCAGGGCGGTCCCGGCGGCGCAGCCCAGGATGAATGTCCGTCGGCAAAGGGTGTTGGCCCGTGCGTCGCCTGCAAGATATGCCCAGAACAAAACACAGCCCACAATATAGGCGAGCGTCCGTGCCCAGGCTTCGAAGGATCTGAGAGGGTCGAGCGAGCCCGGAATGCTGATTGCCATTCCGGCGAAGGCGGCCAGGACGATCATGCCGAAACGTGAGCGTACGGCGGCGCCGGCCCGCGCAAAAATGGCGCGGTCCCGCCAGGCGATGATCAGCACGGCGATCAGTGCTGTTGCCACGATCGCCTGTAGCACCGCCCGACCCGACACCATGGCCGGGACGGTCAGGCCGAGCGCGATGGCGGTCGCGTCGCGCAGCCAGGTCGAATTCGGATGGTCGTCGGTCATGGCCATGAAGGGTCCGCTGAACCCCGAAGGGCCGGGGTTATAAATTTGACCGCTGATAGCAGAAGCCTTCGCGCCGGTCCACTTGCCAGGGCGCGCGGCTAGGTTCCCTCGCGCAGGAACGACCAGCGCACGGCCGTCTCCCGGCCCCGGTGTTCGCCGCGCAGGACGATCTGGCCGCAGCGGCGGGGTCGGGCCGGATCGCCCAGATAGACGCTTTCCTCCAGCGCCGGCCGGGCGCCTGAACAGCGAAAGCGCCAGCCCTTGCCGCCGGGCAGTTTCAACAACACGGCGTCGCCGCCTTCCAACATCGACGCCCCCGTTTCCGGATGCAGATGAAAGCGCAGGGCGAAGGCGCCGGTCCCGCCGACCAGGGTATCCTTGCCGCGGAAATCGTCGCCCGCCCCCGACAGGTAGAGGTCGCGGTTGTGGACGATGCCGAACGCCCGGCGGTAGCCGTCGTGCGCCGACTGGACGAGGGAACTGCCTTCCCGCTCGTTGCGGCGGAACGCCATGCCGACCTCGGCCGTGCGGGACCCGTCCGTCGGCAGGGCGTCCGTGTCGTTGACGGCCAGCGTCGAATGGGCGGCGGTCGAGCGCAGCACCCGCGCCCATTCCGTGGTCTCGTCAGGATGGGCGCCGCAGTTGACGACCAGGCGATGGCGGCCCGCCGACATCTCGAAACTGAGGGCGCCCGCGTGGATGCCGCCGTAACAGCCCGTATCGGCGATCACCGTGGTGGTGCCGGCGTGCAGGCGTTCATACCCCCAATCAGGCAGGCTGGTGGGGGCCGCGCCACGCATGCCCGCCGCGCCCAGGATTGCCGTTACCGCGGGTGCGCTGGCGTTGCTGCCGCCGTTGAAGGCGGCCAGCCCCCCGTCACCCAGCACGGCCGCCTTGACCGCAGGGGCCATCCTGGCCAGGGCGTCGGTCAGGAAATCGGGCACCGGCCGGCGCCCGGCCCGAAGGGCGCGCGCCGCCGCGACCAGCCGGGCAAGGGTGCGCAGGGCGGTTTCCGGCGTTCGCGTCCGGTGACCGCCGTCGGCCAGGATATCGCGGGCGACGGCGGCCCGCAGCCGTTCAAGGCCGATGTCGAGCAGGGGATCCAGGCCTGGCAGGCCGACGGCCCCGGCGATCAGGGCCGCCCCGACCGTGAACGGACTTTCATCAAGCCCTGAATATTCGTTTCCGGAACGGTTGTTGCCGGCCAGGTGACGCAACTGGGCCGACGCGGCGGCCGCCATTTCCGCGCGCAGGCCGTTATCGGCCCCATCTGTTGCGAAATCGATATAATTAAGCCAGGCGAGAATGCGGGTCCCGGCCACGTCGGGGGCCCAGGTCACGGCATCCCAGCGATCATGATGACGCAGCCAGTCGCGGATCAGGGCCTGGGCGGTCTCACGGGCGCCCGGCGCGCTGAGCGCGGCGAGATCGCGCAGCCAGGAAAATCCGTAAAGCTCGGCCACGGCGCGGCGGCTTTTCAGGTCGGCGGCAAAAGGATAGGGGCCCAAGGTGCGTTTGCGCGCGGCCAGGATGATCTCGCCGTTCAGGATGCCGGCGCCGCGCACCGGGTCACCAGGCAGGGGATCGGTGGTAATGGCGTGAATTTTCGTCGGCCCGTGGCGGCGCAACATCTTGTTGTAGATGTCGCTGCGGTAAAACACGTCGCGGGCGAACTGGAATACCATCCGCCGATGAATAGCACCGAACGGGGCGCTAGGCGATACGCCGC
>DNMS01000195.1:4611-8420 GCA_003488105.1 Rhodospirillaceae bacterium | reverse complement strand
ATAGGCGATACGCCGCAGCGCGGCGGCGAAAAACCCGTCCATGCCGCCGATTTCCACCGCCATGGACGGTAGGGTGCGCAGCCAGCCTTCCGGCGACAGCATGTCCGGCGTGACACCCGATTCGCCGGGTGTCGCCGGCTCGGTCTTGAAGTCGGCCTGCCGGTTCAGGAACGCCCGGACGCGCTCGGGCCCTTCCTCGGGCTGCAGGGAACAGGTCGCGAAAATCAATACGCCGCCGGGACGGACCCAGTCCGCCGCGCGAGCCAGCAGCCGGTCCTGCAGGTCAGCCAACTTGGCGGTGTCCTCGGGCCGCTTCAGATGGGGCAGGTCCGGATGGCGGCGGATCGTTCCCGTGGCCGAACAGGGTGCGTCCAACAGGATTGCGTCGAAGCGGGTGGGGGCGTCCCAGGAAAGGGCGTCGGCGGCCACGGTTTCCACCTGAAGCTCGAGGCGGTCCAGGTTGCGAGCGAGGGTTTCCAGGCGCTTTTCCGAGCGGTCGAGGGCGGTCACCCGCGCCCCTCCCGCCGCCAATTGCGCCGTCTTGCCGCCGGGTGCGGCGCAGAGGTCGAGAACACTCAGGCCCGCGACATCGCCCAACAACCGCACGGGCAAGGCCGCGGCCCGGTCCTGTACCCACCAGGCACCTTCGGCAAATCCGGGCAGTTCGGGCACGGGGGCCGCATCGGTCAGGCGCAGGCTGTGGTCCGATAATGCCGTGCCGCCCAGGCGTTCGGCCCAGCCCGCGGCATCGTCCTTGACCGTGATGTCGAGAGGGGCCGGGGTCAGATGGCTTTCCGCGATGGCGCGGCAGATATCGGCGCCGTAGGCCGCCTCCCAGGCCTGCCACAGCCAGTCCGGCGTGTTGAGCCGGGCTGCGTCTTGCCCGGCCAGGGCGGCGGCGCCCTCGCGCTGAAGGCGGCGCAGCACCGCATTGACCAGCTTGGCCAGGCGTCCCTGGCCGCGGGCGCGGGCCAGGTCCACGGCCGTGTCCACGGCGGCATGGTCGGCCGTGCCCGTGAACAGCAACTGTGCGGCACCCAGCCGCAGGATGTCCTGGGCCGTGCGGGCATTGGCCGGCAGGGGCTTTTCCAGGCAGGCGGATATCAGCGCGTCGATCTGGCCCAGGCGGCGCAAGGTCGTGGCGACCAAATTATGGGCAAAAGCGCGGCCGCGCGGGTCGAGCGCCGCGAAGGCACCACCGGTCATCTGTTGGTCGAGGGCCTGCTTGCGGCGGATCACGCCCTGCAACAGGTCGAGGGCCGCCGCGCGGGCATCCGGGCTGTCATGGTTCATGCCCCGGTCATGCCAGGGTGGCGCGGGGCGGGCAAGGGGATTCAACCGCCGCCCTTGGCGGGCGGGGGCGGATCCCGCTAAACTGCGGCCATGACCGACGACAACGACAGCAAGCGCGTTCAGCGCCTGGAACGGGCGCGGGCCTTTCTCGCCGCCGGGCGCACGCAAGTCGACCCCCGCCCCCAACCGGCACCCCAACAGGCCGCGCCTCAGGCACCCGCCGCCGAGGGCGCGCCCCAGGCCGGCGCGGACGGCGCCAAGGCCGCGCGGCCCGACCCGACCCGCTTCGGGGACTGGGAAAAAAACGGCCGCTGCATCGACTTTTGATCCGCTTCCGAACCGTCCACGTTCGAACCGGGCGCCGGGGGCTTGCTCTTGGTGCGCCGGTGGGACATTCTATGCCCTGATCGGGCGAGGACGGAGACGCGGGCACCGGCGATCACCGGACGTTCGCGCCGCAATACAAAGAATTCAGAAATGGGTCTTCTCAAGGCACTGTTCGGGCTGGGCGGCACCAGCGCCAAAAAGAAATCCCGCCGCAAGGGGAAACGGGTCGGCGGCGGCTTCGTGCCGACTGAAATGTCGGGCTCGGCGGCCAGCATCGTGCTGACCGACATCGACGGTGCCGGCGGCGACAAGATCACCGAAAGCCTGGCCGATATCTTCGGCGCCATTTCCGACGTTGCCGTCTACCGCCGAACCCAGGCGATCCGGCTTAATCCCAAGGCGCCCCTGTTCAACGCCCTGCAGGAAGGGGTCCGAACGGGCGCGGAATGGCTGCGCGAGGAAGAGGCGGACCTTTTGGTCTGGGGGGCGACGGTCGACCTCGGCACGGCGGTCGAACTGCGCTTTCTGCCCGTGGGCGCGGCCGAAGGGGCGGCCAGTACGTTCGGGCCGCTCGATCATCTGACCCTGCCGATCCCCATGCCGCGCGACCTGTACAAGCTGATTCTGGTGTCGGCCATGGGCGCGCTTTTGCCCGTGCACCGGGGGGCGCGCAAGAAACTGGCGAGCGTGCTCGAGGGCGAGATGAGGGATCTGGAGAAGGTCTGGGACAGCCCGCCGCACCTGGAGCCGCCGCATCTGGCGTCCTGCCTGACCTGTTACGGCAACGTCTGCCTGTCCCTGTGGCGGGTCGGCGTCAAGAAGTACCTGGCCAAGGGGCTGAAGGCCTATCAGGAGGCGGTCAAGACCATCGACAAGTCGGAAGACCTTTTGCAATGGGCCCTGGCGCAGAACCATTTCGCAGACGGCCTGCAGATGAAATCGACCCAGGACGCGGATCCGGACGCCCTGGCCGCCGCCGCGGCGGCCTACCGCGAGGTCGCCGCGGCCCTCGGCCGCGACAACTATCCCAACGAATACGCGCTCGCGCTGATCAACACGGCCATGGTGCTGTACAAGATCGGCAACAAGGAAACCACGCCGGCGCGGCTCAAGGAATCGGCCCAGGCCTTTGAAAGTGCGCTCGCCGCCTTCGACGTGGAACTGAACCCCGGCCGCTGGGCCGAGGCCATGAACGGCTACGGCACGGTCATGCTGGCCCTGGCGGAACGGGCCCAAGGCCCGGAACTGGCGGCCAAGGCGGTGGATGCCTTCAAGCAGGCGTTGGACGTGCGCAAGAAGGAATTGGTGCCGCTGTTGTGGGCGCAGACGGCCAACAACCTGGGTGCGGCCTGCTTCGCGCTCGCCAAGCGGCAGCCGTCGCCGCAATTGGTCGCCGACGCGCAGAAATACTTTTCCGGGGCCTCGGAAATCTACCGCGCCGCCGGCAACCAGAAGCGCGTCATCGTCATCGAAAAGAACCTACAGCGCGTCAAGCAGATGGCCAGAGGAGCCTGACGCCCCCCTGGCCCATCGCTTAGTCGTCGGTCGCGACGGCCAGTTTGCCGGTCACCCCGTGTTTGTCGATCAGGCCTTGAACGAAGCCGCTTGAGACGGCGTCGGCGATGAAGGCCTGCACAACGGCCTTCAATGCCGGCTTGCCGTGGCGGGTGCCGATGGCCTGTTTGACCGCCGTGTAGCGCCCGGGCAGCAACCGCGTGCCCGGCATGTCGGAGGCGTTGTCGCGCAAGGCCGGGACCAGCCCTGCCAGGGCATCCAGTTTTTCCCGCTTGAACAGCTCGAACGCACCCGGCAGGCCCTGGGCACGGACGAGTTCCGCATGCTTCAGGGTGCGCGAAAGATACAAGTCATAGGCCGCGCGTTCAGACACGGCGATCTTCACGCCCGGCGCGTCCACGTCCTCGACCTTCTGAAACGGCGAGGCCTCGGGCACCAGATAGGTCGCCTCGATCTGCACATAGGCGTTGCAGAAATCGATGACCTCGGCGCGCTTGGGCTCGATGGCGATCAGGCCGATGTCCCATTCACCGCGCTCGGCGGCGTCGGCGACCTCACCCGGCGTGGCGAAGGTGTTGAATTTCACGGCGATGCCCAGCTTCTCGGCGATGGCCGCGGCCATGTCGGGGGCGATGCCTTCGGGGTCGCCGTTGGCCTTCTTGCCGGTGACCAGA
>DNMS01000195.1:1698-4411 GCA_003488105.1 Rhodospirillaceae bacterium | reverse complement strand
ATGCCTTCCGGGTCGCCGTTGGGCTTCTTGCCGGTGACCAGCAGGATGTTGCCCAGGTTGATTCCGACCTGCAGGACCGTGGGGTCCAGAAGGTCGGCGATGGCGTCTTTCGTCATGTTTCGTCCCTTTTATGTCTTTTGCTGTTTTTCTGATGGCTCGGCCTTGGCGCCGGGCGGTCCCGGACGATGCGCGATCCGGCCCTGGAAATCAATAAATGCCAGGCAATCGATGTCACCGTGCCCGGCCAGACACAAAAAAAGAGGGCGGAACCCGAAGGTTCCGCCCATGCAAGGAGGAAGGAAACGAATGCGGAGACAGTAACGCCGCCCCGGGCGTGGGCCGGTCAGGCGGATTGGCGCTGGTTCCGGGCCAGGCGCGCGTCCACGGTGGCGACGATTTCGTCGATTTCGGGATTGGCCATGCCGAGCGAACGGCCGATCAACTGAACCAGCATGTCGACGCGTTCGATCACTGGTGATCCGGCGGCCACGGCGCGGGCCACGGACGACGGCTTCAACAGGTTTTCCGCCGCATTGGCGTATTTCTCGAACGGCACGGCGTCGGCCGGATCGGCGCCCAGGTTGCGGGCGATGGCGTCCACGTGTTGGTAGATCATACGGGACCGGCCCAGGTTTTCATGCACCGCATCGCGGATCGGGCGCACGTCGTCCCGCGTCACGCAGCGGTAGTTTCCGGTCAGCAGCATTGACCATTTCGCAAGCGGCACGAAAATCGAATCAAACGCCTTCAACTTGACCGGCACGTCCGACCGGCCGACCCGCACGGCGGCGATGTCGGCGTCCAGGCGGTCGAGCAGCTTGTTGGCGTCGCGGTCGCCGAACCGTGCGGCCTTGAAGTTGGTCGGCAGGCCCACGTGCAAGACATTCGCGCCTTCTTCCGGCGGGCGGAAGGCCTGGGGATCAGGGCTGCACAGGGTCATCAGATCGGGCTCGAAACGGTCCCAGACCCGGGGGTTGGTATAGGCGGTTTCCAGCTTGCCCGTATCCAGGCCGGGGATGCGTTTGAGGAACGGCAACGGCGGCATGTTCATGATCGACAGGCACGGGATGCCGGCATCGGCGATGCGGATCAAAAGCGTGCGCAGCGAATGGGCGGAATATTGCGGTTCCTGCATGGCCAGACCGACCAGGTCATAGGCCCCGGCGGCGACGTTTTCCGGCGTCTGGGCGTCCAGGCGCCCGGGCAGGTCCTTGGAGCGGAAGGTGCGGTGCGTGTCCTCGCCCTTCAGGCGGATGCGCACTTCCGTGCCGTGCTCGTTAATCAGCTTGGCCGTTTCCTCGCGGCAGACCAGGGTCACGTTATGCCCGGCCATCAACAGTTTGGTGCCCAGCAGGGAGCCGTAGGAAGCGCCAAGAATGAGAATGTTATGTGCCATGTGGGGTCTCCTCAGATGTCTTTGCTTTCCACCGTCGCCCCTGCAAAGAGGACGATGTTTCAGGCGAGACCCTACGCTTGGTATACCACGAAATCACGATTTATCGGGTTTATGTGTTATCTGTATTGGCAACAAATCTAGTAAAATGTTAAATTGTTAATTATCGAATCGAGGGCGGAACACGGGCATGCGCATGCGCAAAACCCTGGTCGGACCGCGGCTGCGCCAGTTGCGCCGCGAGCACGGCCAGACCCAGGCGGAAATGGCGGCGGCGCTGGGCGTCTCGACCGCCTATGTGAACCTGCTGGAAAATAATCAGCGGTCCTTGTCCGTGACCATGCTGATGTCCCTGTCGGACGCCTACGGCGTCGACTGGCGGGACCTGATCAAGGACGAAGGCTCGACCCTTTTGGCCGACCTGCGCAACATGCTGCAGGACCCGCTGTTCGGCGGCGACCAGCCCGACCTTCAGGAACTGCGCGCCGCCATCGACCACGCGCCCCGGCTGGTCGACCATTTCCTGCACCTCTACCGCAATCACCGCAATGCGCTGGAAAACATGATGCGCCTGGGCAGCGAAGGCATGCCCGCCGACCTTTTGTCGTCGACGCCGGAGCGCATCATCCACGATTTCTTCCGCGACCATTCCAACCACTTCCCCGACCTGGAGGCGGCGGCCGAGCGCCTGCGCGCCGCCACGCCCTGCGAGGTCGACGACGTCTACATGGTGCTCAAGGGCCGGCTCATGCGCGTGCATGGGATCGAGGTCCGCACGGCGTCGATCGAGGACATGGGCCAGGCGCTGCGCATCCACGACGAGACGACGTCGATCGTTCGTCTGTCGGAAGCCCTGGATCATCAGAACCGGGTGTTCCAGCTGGCCCATGTGCTTTGCCTGGTCGAACTGCCGGGGATTTTGGGAAAGCTCACGGACGGCAGCGCCCTTAGCTCCGAGACCGCCGTGGCGCGCTGCCATGTCGAGCTTGCCAACTATTTCGCCGCCGCCTTCCTCATGCCCTACGGCCCGTTCTTCGAGGCGGCGGAGGACACCCGCTACGACGTCGACCGCCTGGCCGCCGCCTTCGGTGTGTCGTTCGAACAGGTCTGCCATCGCCTGACCACGCTGCAGCGCGACGGCGCCAAGGGCGTGCCGTTTTTCTTCCTGCGCGTCGACAAGGCGGGCAACGTGACCAAGCGGTTCAATTCGACCTCGTTCAACATCGCCGATTACGGCGGCGCCTGCCCGGTGTGGAACATCCATACCTCGTTCCGCACGCCGGGCGTCATCGTGCCGCAGTTCGTGGAACTGCCGGATGG
>DNMS01000195.1:0-1509 GCA_003488105.1 Rhodospirillaceae bacterium | reverse complement strand
CGCCTGGCCTATGCCGCGCCCTTCAACAGCCGCGATGACGAGCTGTTCGCGCCCATCGGCATCAACTGCCACCTGTGCCCGCGCAAGAACTGCTCGCAGCGCGCCCATCAGCCGCTGCTGATGGACCTGCCCATCGACACCAACCGCCGTGGCAACACGCGCTACGAAAGCTGATCGCCGGGCTTACCGCGTCATCACAATGTGATTAGACATTTCGCCCAGGCGGGCGGAACATCACCGCAACCTCATCTTCAAATTGCGGAGGATCGCCCCATGGCGAACATCAACGTCAACGGCAAGACCGTCACGGTCGACGCCGATGGTGCCACGCCCCTGTTGTGGGTGTTGCGCGAATACCTGGACCTGACGGGTGCGAAATACGGCTGCGGCATCGCCGCCTGCGGCGCCTGCACCGTGCATGTCAACGGCGAGGCCGTGCGCGCCTGCGCCCTGCCGTTGGAGGCGGTTGCCGCGACCGACAAGATCGTCACCATCGAGGGCCTGTCGCCCGACGGCTCCCATCCCGTGCAGAAGGCCTGGTTGGACCTGGACGTGCCGCAATGCGGCTACTGTCAGACCGGCATGATCATGGCGGCGGCGGCGCTGCTGGCGAAAAACCCCAGGCCCTCGGACGCCGACATCGATGCGGAGATGTCCAACATCTGCCGCTGCGGCACCTATCAGCGCGTGCGCGCCGGCATCCATCAGGCCGCCGGCCGGAAAGCGTAAGGGGAGGAACGGAGATGACGACATCGATGAACGTTTCGCGCCGCGCCTTCATGGCGGGGGCCGGGGCCGCCGGTCTGATCCTGGGCTTCCGCGTGCCGCTTTCAAGCGGCGGCGGCGCGGCCCTGGCCGGGGCCGGGCAGATGGACGAGATCACCGCCTGGGTCGTGGTGCGGCCTGACGAGGCCGTGGTGATCCGCATCGCGCGTTCGGAAATGGGCCAGGGCACCCTGACGGGCCTGGCCCAGCTGGTGGCCGAGGAACTGGACGCCGATGCCGCGCAGGTGACGACGGAATTCGCGCCCGCCAACGCCGCGCTTTATGCCAACACGCTTCTGGGCGTGCAGGGCACCGGCGGCCAGGGTCAGCGAGGCAATCAGGGCAAGACCGGCACGGTTCTTTCGGATCATGGCGTGGCTCCAAGGCGTTCACGGGTAACAGATAAAGGATGCATTGTGCATCACCCGCTGGCGAGGGGGGGTTGATCAAAAACAGTGCTTACCGTACTTACCGTTTCGACTGACTTGTTCTTCGGGTGCTGATCTGGAACAACCAGCACCATGCGATACCGACAAAAGACCCGTGGCATCACCCGGCTATACGCCGGGTATGGGATTGGGTTGCAAGAATACCATATATCAGAGCGGCGTGTGCACCCTTGCGTTTTGTTTCACGGTCGGTCACAATGGCGACTTCTACCACGCCGCGCCGATTCTGGGCGCGGGTCTCGTAAGGGGTATGTTCGCATGGGCGTGCAAAGCATCGATCAAGAGCACGGCGGGC
>DNMS01000423.1:6679-9704 GCA_003488105.1 Rhodospirillaceae bacterium | reverse complement strand
TGGCGCTGGCCGCCTTCATCATCCTGGCCGGCGGCATCGGCCTGCACCCGGTGGTCTTGGTCATTCTGGTCGGCTCGGTCCTGCCGCCGGAAGTGTTCGGCATGCCGCCCATGGTCATGGCCCTGGTCATGCTGGGGACCTGGGGCCTGTCGACGACGTCGTCGCCGGTGTCCGGCACGACCTTGGTGATCGGGCGCCTGACCGGAGAAAGCAGCTTCCGCCTCGCCTGGCGGCGCGCCCCCTTGTATACCCTGTCGGGCGCTCTGGTCGTGGCGGCGGTCGCCATGGCCTATTGGAAGCTGATCGACCCGCACTGAAGGACCCGCATGTCATGAAGCTACTCGCCTTCGACACGGCGACGACGGGCTGTTCGGCGGCCCTGTTCCTGGACGGCCGCATGGCGGCCCATCGCGCCGCCGCCATGGCGCGCGGCCAGTCGGAGGCCCTGATGCCGATGATCGCCGAGGTCCTGGCCGAGGGCGGCTGTTCTTACGGCGATCTGGACGCCCTGGCGGTGACGGTCGGGCCCGGCGCCTTTACGGGCCTGCGCATCGGCCTGTCGGCGGCGCATGGCCTGGCCCTGGCCCTGGCCGTTCCCTGCGCCGGGGTGACGACGCTGGAGGCCGTGGCCCACACGGTTCCCGAAGCGGCACGGGCCGGCGGGCGGGTTCTGGTCGCCCTCGATTCCAAGCGCGCGGATCTCTATGTCCAGATGTTCGATGAAAACCTGACGCCGCTCACGGAGCCGGCGGCCATGATGACGGCAGCCCTTGCTGAAATCGCCGTCGGCGGGCCGCTGGTCATCGTCGGCGATGCCGCCCCCCGGGCCCTTGAGGCCCTGGCCGAGGTGGGCATCGCGGCCTTTGGCGCGGATGCTCCCGGTGTACCCGACGCGGCCGTGGTTGGTGAAATCGCCCTGGCCCGCGCCCTGCCGCCCGTAGGCCAGGCCCCGGGCCCCATCTATCTGCGTCCGCCCGACGCGATCCGGCCCAAGGATGGGGGCCGGCTGCGTCCTTAGATTTCAGAAGGTGTTGATTTCGGGGGTTTTCAGGCGGTCTTGCGGATCACCAGCCGGTGGGGGGCGTCGGTCTCCGGGCGGGCCGGGTCTTCCGGCGCCAGGGACAGAATTTCATGGCCATGGTCGCGCACGGACCGGGGCACGTTGTTCAGCGGTTCCGGCCCTTTCAGACGCACGTCAAGTACCGCGCCGGCATCCAAACGTTCCAGGAAAAGTTTGGTTTTAACGAACGTCATCGGGCAAATGTCGTTGGAAATATCCAAAAAATGCACGATTTCAGGCGAGTCGGTCATTTCTTCCGGTTTTCCCATCGTATACTCTTGTGTACAATACACGCCTACTTTATATAGGCGCCGCCGGGTCAAATAAAATGTTTTGACCGATGTTTTCTGGCCGTGACAACACGGAAACTTTCCAGCATCTCGGCGATCTTCCCGGATCGGGACTCTATTCTGCCGATGGCGCCCAGCAGACACGCTTTTAAAGGACAAGGCGAACTAATGACTGAAAAACCGAATGCCTCCGACCTGATCGAGCTGACGACGGAGATCGTCGCGGCCCATGTCGGCAACAATACAATCGCGCCCAGCGACATTCCGGCCCTCATCAACGAGGTCTATACCGCCCTTTCCAACGTCGGCACGGTTCCCGCGCAGGCGCAGCGCCCCAAGCCCGCGGTGCCGCCGAAGAAATCCGTGTTCCCCGATTACATCGTCTGCCTGGAAGACGGCAAGAAGCTGAAGATGCTGAAGCGGCATCTGAAGACGGCCTATAATCTGTCGCCGGAAGAGTATCGCGAGCGCTGGGGCCTGCCCGTCGACTATCCGATGGTCGCGCCGAGCTACGCCAAGCACCGCTCGAATCTGGCCAAGAAGATCGGCCTTGGGACCAAACCCCGGCGCAAACGCTAACCTTTCTCACGGGTTGATCCTCAGGCTTTGGCACCTGCCCTGTTCGGGGTATAGTAAATGGGCGAATCCAGACGCCTGCTGGCAATCCGTGGGGAGATGATGTCGGAATCACGTATCGAGCAGCTTTGCATCGACAAAGGTATGAAAATGACGGACCAGCGCCGCATCATCGCGCGCGTGCTGTCCGAATCGGAAGATCATCCCGACGTCGAGGAAGTCCACCGCCGATCATCCAAGATCGATGACCGAATCTCCATCGCCACGGTCTACCGGACCGTGCGCCTGTTCGAGGAAGCGGGCATCATCGAGCGCCATGATTTCGGCGACGGCCGCGCGCGTTACGAAGAAGTGACCGAGGAGCACCACGATCACCTGATCAACGTGCAGTCGGGCGCGGTCATCGAATTCCAGAACACGGAAATTGAACGCCTGCAGGAAATCATCGCCCGGGACCACGGCATGCGTCTGGTCGGGCACAAGCTGGAATTGTACGGCGTGCCTCTGAAGAAAGGTGCGGGCAAATAGGAATGATCCGACCCGACATTTCCCTGAACCCGGCGTTCGGGGCCGACGACAAGCGGGGCGTGAGGTAACCGGTGACGGACACGACGCCCAAAAAACTGCATATCAAAACCTATGGCTGCCAGATGAACGTCTACGATTCCGATCGTATGGCGGGGCTGCTGGCACCCTTGGGCTATGCCTTGACGGATGCCGTGGACGACGCGGACATGGTGTTGCTGAATACCTGTCACATCCGGGAAAAGGCGGCGGAAAAGGTCTATTCCGAGCTTGGCCGCATCAACAAGGTAAAGCAGGCGCGCCAGGCCGGCGGCGGGGCCATGATCCTCGGTGTCGCCGGCTGTGTCGCCCAGGCCGAGGGCGAGGAGGTTTTGAAACGCGCGCCCTATGTCGACATGGTGTTCGGGCCGCAGACCTATCACCGCCTGCCGGAAATGGTCGCCCGCCTGCACCGCGAGAAGGGGGCCCAGCTCGACACCGACTTCCCCGAGGAATCCAAGTTCGATCACCTGACGGCCCCGGGCCGGGTCGACGGCCGCGCCGCCTTCCTGACGGTGCAGGAAGGTTGCGACAA
>DNMS01000423.1:5078-6576 GCA_003488105.1 Rhodospirillaceae bacterium | reverse complement strand
TGCGACAAGTTCTGCACCTTCTGCGTTGTGCCCTATACGCGGGGCGCCGAATTCTCGCGCCCGGTCGACCAGGTGCTGGCCGAGGCCCGCCAACTCGTCGCCCAGGGCGCCGTCGAGATCACGTTGCTCGGTCAGAACGTGAATGCCTATCACGGCATCGGCGCCGACGGGGCCGAGATTGGCCTGGGTGGGCTGATCCGTCTGCTCGCCGAAATCGACGGGATCGCGCGCCTGCGCTACACAACGTCCTATCCGGCCGAGGTCGACGACGCGCTGATCGCCGCCCACCGTGACGTGCCCGAGCTGATGCCTTACCTGCACCTGCCCGTGCAGTCGGGGGCGGACCGGGTGTTGAAGGCCATGAACCGCCGCCACGGCCGTGATTTCTATATCGACCTGGTCGCGCGCCTGCGCGCCGCGCGCCCCGACCTGGGCCTGTCGTCGGATTTCATCGTCGGCTTTCCCGGCGAAACCGACGCCGATTTCCAGGACACGCTGTCCCTCGTCCGCGAGGTCGGCTACGTCCAGGCCTATTCGTTCAAGTACTCGCCGCGACCCGGCACCCCGGCGGCCGCCATGGAACTGCAGGTGCCCGAAGACGTGAAGGACGCACGCTTGAAAGAGCTCCAGGATCTTCTCAACACGCAGCAGCTTGCCTTCAACCAAGCTTGTGTCGGGCGCACCCTGCCGGTGCTGCTCGACCGGCCCGGCCGCCATGCGGGCCAATTGCTGGGCCGCAGCCCCTACATGCAGGCGGTCCATGTCGAGGCTCCGGCCGACGGGCTGGGCCGCGTCGCCGACCTGAAGATTGTCTCGGCCGGCGGCAACAGCCTGGGGGCGGTCCTCGTGGACGCCCCGGAGCAACCCGCCGCCAGGAGATCGGCATGAGCCGCGGGCGCTCCCGCCGGCAGACGCGCGGCGGCGTCGAGGCCGTGATCCCCATGGCCCCATCCACCGGCGGCGGCCCCGCCGCCGCCATGGTCACGGAACAGATGACCTTCGCCAACAACGGCCTTGCGGCGGCGCTGTTCGGCTCCCACCACGCCCATCTGGCGCAGATCGAACAGGGCCTGGGCGTGACCATCCATGCCCGCGGCAACGAGGTCGCGATCACCGGCGACGGGGCATCCGTGGACCGCACGGCGGCAATCCTGGCGGCCCTATACGACCGCCTGAAACACGGCCACAGCGTCGACACACCCGAAGTCGACGCCATGCTGCGGATGTCCAATGGGGCCCGCGGCGGCGACGGCGGCGACCCCAAGGAAGGGCTGAAGGACGCCGGTGTCGCGGTCCATACCCGCAACAAGGTGATCACCGCCCGGACCTCGACCCAGGCCGACTATCTGGGGGCCATCGACGAATGTCCGCTGGTGTTCGGCCAAGGCCCGGCGGGCACGGGCAAGACCTATCTGGCCGTGGCCAAGGCGGTCGAACGCCTGGTCCAGGGCCGGGTCGACCGCATCATCCTGTCGCGCCCGGCGGTCGAGGCCGGCGA
>DNMS01000423.1:2792-4895 GCA_003488105.1 Rhodospirillaceae bacterium | reverse complement strand
CCGCTGTACGACGCGCTCTACGACATGCTGCCGCAGCAGCAGGTGGAAAAGCGCCTGGAAAGCGGCGAGATCGAGGTGGCACCCCTGGCCTTCATGCGCGGCCGCACGCTGTCCAACGCGTTTGTCATTCTGGACGAGGCGCAGAACACCACGCCCGTGCAGATGAAGATGTTCCTGACACGCCTGGGCGAGAATTCCTGCATGGTGGTGACCGGCGACCTCAGCCAGGTCGATCTGCCGCGCGGCACCCGGTCGGGCCTGCGCGACGCCCAGGAAGTGCTGATCGGCACCAAGGGCATTCGTTTCGTCGAATTCACGGAACAGGACGTTGTCCGCCACCCCCTGGTGTCGCGCATCGTCCATGCCTATCAGAACGTGGAAACCTCGCGCCGCGCCGGCGCACGATATGAGCATTATGAAAGCGAACGCGAACAAAGCGACGAATGACGGCGCGGGCGTGATGCCCGAACCGGCATTGGAGATCGCGGTCGACATCGCGTCCCCCGAATGGGCGGCGCTCGGCGATGCCGAGACGATTGCCGAACGCGCCCTGGCCGCCGCCTACGGGTTCCTGGACCATGGCGTGGACGTCCGCCCGGCCGAGGTCTCGCTGGTGCTTGCCGACGACGCCATGGTGGCGGGGCTCAACCACGATTACCGGGGCAAGGACGGGCCGACCAACGTGCTGTCGTTCCCGCAACAGGACGGCGATGCGCCGCCCGCAGGGGGGCTGCCCGGCATGCCCGCGATGCTGGGCGACGTGGTGATCGCCTTCGGCGTCACGGCGGCCGAGGCGCGCGACCAGGGCATCCCCCTGGCTGACCATTTATCGCATCTGTGCGTTCATGGTATGCTGCACCTTCTGGGTTTCGACCATATCGACGCGGACGAGGCCGACAGGATGGAACGGCTGGAAACGGATATCCTCGGGGGCCTCGGCGTCCCCGATCCATATGGAAAGGAGCGGTGACCGCCCGTTCGCAAGGGCATCTATCCTGCTGACATGAACGATCAATCATCGAGTCCCCAGCCCCGGGAATCCGGGGCCGCCCCCCATTCCTCTTCGCAGGAATCCCAAACCCCGCCGACCGAGGCGCGCGGCCCCTCCCTGTGGCAGCGCCTGATGCGCCGGTTCCGCGGCGGACAGAACGGCTCCGTCCGCGAGGCGCTTGAGGAAATCATCGAGGAACGGGCCGAGCCCGCCGCCCCCATCGGCGATGACGAACGCGCGCTCCTGTCCAACATCCTCAACCTGCGCGGCCTCACCGTCGAGGACGTCATGGTGCCGCGCGCCGACATTGTCGCGGTCGAGGTGGATACGCCGCTCAGCGAGATCGTGCGCATTATCGGTGAACAGGGCCATTCGCGCCTGCCGGTCTATCGCGGCACCTTGGACGACGTCATCGGCATGGCTCATATCAAGGACCTGTTCCTGTGGGACGGCCACGATAAGGATTTCAAGCTGTCCGAACACCTGCGCCGCATCCTGTTCGTGGCCCCCTCCATGGAGGTTCTCGAACTGCTGCTGGAAATGCGCGCCCGGCGCTCGCACATGGCGCTGGTGGTCGATGAATACGGCGGCGTCGACGGCCTGGTGACCATCGAGGACCTGGTCGAGGAAATCATCGGCGAGATCGAGGACGAACACGATCGTTCATCCGAACCCGTGCTCAAGGAAAATCCCGACGGCTCCTACACCGCCGACGCCCGGGTCGAGATCGAGGCCCTGGAGGAAAAGGTCGGCGCCTTCGCCACGGACGAGGAGCGGGAATACATCGATACCCTGGGCGGGCTGGTGTTCGCCCTGGCCGGCCGCGTGCCGATCCGCAGCGAGCTGGTCGCCCATCCCTCGGGCTTCGAATTCGAAATTCTCCAGGCCGACCCCCGGCGGGTGCACCGCCTGCGAGTGCGCCGCCGCAACGCCGCCGACAAGGACGCGAAAGCCGGATGACCGGGGCCCTGACGGGGGTCCGGCGCCTGCATGACCTTGCCGCGGGCCTGACGGGCTGGCGGCGGCGGGGGCTTGCCGCGGTGCTCGGCCTGCTGGCGGCGGGGGCGTTGCCGCCGCTCCATCTTGTGTTTCTTCTGATCCCCGCTTTCGCG
>DNMS01000423.1:2337-2654 GCA_003488105.1 Rhodospirillaceae bacterium | reverse complement strand
CTGGCCGACGGCTGGTGGTTCGGGGCCGGGCATGCGGCGGCCGGCACGTTCTGGATTTCTCATTCCCTGACCATCGATCTCGCCCGCCACGGCTGGTTGATCCCCATCGCCGTGCTGGGCTTCGCGGGCGTGCTGGGCCTGTTTCCGGCCCTGGCGGCGGCCCTTCTGTACCGTCTGCGCCGCGCGGGGGCCGCCCCCGGCGGCGGCGACGCACTGATCCTGGCCGGGGTCTGGACCATTGGCGAATGGTTGCGCGGCTGGCTGTTCACGGGCTTTCCCTGGAATCTCATGGGCACGGTCTGGACCTTTGCCGACGC
>DNMS01000423.1:871-2237 GCA_003488105.1 Rhodospirillaceae bacterium | reverse complement strand
ATGATCCAGCCGGCGTCGATGTTCGGCGTGTTCGGCCTCAGCCTGGTCACGGTCTGGGCCGCGGCCACCCCGGCGGCTCTCGTTGGCGCCGGGCGGCGGCCGTGGCTGGCTTCGGCCTTCGCCGCGGCCTTTCTTGCGGGCGTGTGGGGCGGCGGCCTGTGGCGTCTGGCCGGGGCGGAAACGGCGTTTGCCCCGGGCGTTCACCTTCGCCTGGTGCAGCCCAACATCGCCCAGGCGGACAAATGGCGACCGGGCCTGCGGGCAAGCCATGTCACCCGGCAGATTGAATTGAGCCTCAACCCCAAGGGCCTGAACGGCGCTCCGGCGGCGTTGCAGAATCAGGACGCGGATTACGTCCCGGCGCCCGAACCCACCCACGTCATCTGGGCCGAAACGGCGGTGCCCTATGTGCTGGGGCGCGAACCTGTACTGCTGCGCGCCTTGTCCCATGCCACGCCCATCGCCGGGGCCTTGATGACCGGCTCGCTGCGTATCGAGGACACGCCCGGCGGCCCGCCCCGGGTGTACAACAGCCTTTATGTGGTCGAGGCGTCGGGCCGCGTCGCCCTGACCTATGACAAGCACCACCTGGTGCCGTTCGGCGAGTACGTGCCGTTTCAGGACTGGTTGGGCTTCCTCAAGATCACCCAAGGACGCGGCAATTTTACGCCCGGCCCCGGCCCCCGGGTGCTCGAGGTCAAGGGCCTGCCGCCGTTTTCGCCGCTCATCTGTTACGAGGTGATCTTCCCCCATGCCGTGTTGCCGACCGCCGGCGAAAACGTCGATGGTCCCCGCGCGCGCTGGTTGTTGAACATCACCAACGACGCCTGGTTCGGGGTCTCGCCCGGCCCCTATCAGCATCTCGCCGCCGCCCGCCTGCGCAGCGTCGAGGAAGGCCTGCCGCTGGTCCGCGTGGCCAACACGGGGATCTCGGCCGTGATCGATCCCTGGGGCCGCACGGTCGCCGCCCTGGGCCTTGGCAAGGCCGGTGCGATCGACGCCGGCCTGCCCGAGCCGATCGAGGCCCGGACCCTGTTTTCCCGGGTCGGAAACGCCCTGGCGCTGGTCCTGGCGGGCCTGTTCGCGGCCCTTGGATATCTGGCCCAACGCCGGGCCGAAACGGGTGAATCCCCCTCCGCAGCCTAGGGTTTCCGCCAATATCACCTTGACGCGGACCCGCAAGGCTGGCACAAACGGCGGCCCGGGCACACGCGGTCCGGGCGTGGCGTATTTGGACCGTTTGCCGCCACGAAAAACAACGCGCTAAGCGGACGAGCGTCGCCCCCGCACGTTTCGTCCTCATAGTCCTACATCTGTAAACGACGTTACCGGAGGCTACACCCGTGACTCTATCCAACTATCTGTT
>DNMS01000423.1:0-701 GCA_003488105.1 Rhodospirillaceae bacterium | reverse complement strand
CCCCTGAACTGCCGCCTCGGCTGCGAGACCTTCACCACGACCAACCGCATCATCGTCGGCGGCGAAGGCCGCTGCGGCGACGACGGGCGTGGCCCGATGTTCGACGCCAACGGCGACGCCGACGCCGCGCTGATCGAAAAGATCGCGCGCGACTGCGTGAAGGACATCGGCTACGAACAGGAAGGCTTCCACTGGGAGACCGCGAAGGTTCAGGTCTATCTGCACGGTCAGTCCGCCGACATCGCCGTTGGCGTCGATTCCGCCGGCAACAAGGACGAAGGTGCCGGCGACCAGGGCATCATGTTCGGTTTCGCCTGCACGGAAACCGAAGAACTGATGCCGGCGCCGATCCACTTCTCGCACCAGATTTTGAAGGAAATGGCCGACGCGCGCCATGCCGGCAAGACGCCGGGTCTGCTGCCCGATTCCAAAAGCCAGGTCACCCTGCAGTACGAAAACGGCAAGCCCGTGCGCGCGACCTCGGTCGTCGTCTCGACCCAGCACACGGAAAACCTGACCACGGACGAGGTCCGCGAAATGGTCCGCCCCTTCGTGGAAAATGTGCTGCCCGAGGGCTGGATGTGTGACGACGCTGAGCTTTACGTCAACCCGACCGGCCGTTTCGTCATCGGCGGGCCCGACGGCGACGTCGGCCTGACGGGGCGCAAGATCATCGTCGATACCTACGGCGGGGCGGCGCC
>DNMS01000153.1:8670-9024 GCA_003488105.1 Rhodospirillaceae bacterium | reverse complement strand
CCTTGGCCGGCATGTAATGGAACGAAATGCCGATCCGCCGATCCCCGGACAGGTTTGGGCCGGAAGCATGGGCCAGGCGGATGTTGTGGAGAGACATCTGCCCGGGCCTGAGCGGCATGGCCACCGCCTTGCTTTCGTCGATACCCTGGGTGATCTCCTGGCCCCGGGTCAGCATGTTGTTCTCGTGATACAGGTCTTCGTGCTTGAGGGGCGGCCCCTTATGGGTGCCGGGCAGGACACGCATGCAGCCGGCCTGCTCGCTCGCTTCCGACAGCGCCAGCCAGGCCGTCACCACCTCCCCGCCGGCCAGGCCCCAGTAGTTGGAATCCTGATGCCAGGAAACGTATTGCCCGG
>DNMS01000153.1:2115-8422 GCA_003488105.1 Rhodospirillaceae bacterium | reverse complement strand
ACCAGATCGTCCAGCCATTTGAACAGAAGATGTGTCTTGTTGCGCTGCAGACCGTTGAGGGGCGCGCCCTGGGACGCCTCGAAGGCCTCGATCCTCGCGCGCAGATCATGGGCCTCCGCCGCCGACAGCACGTCGACGGGGGTGTAATAGCCGTCTTCCTTGAATTGCCGCAGGGCTTCTGGGCTAAGAATTTTCGCCATGGCGTATCCTCCCGGTTTTCCGGCAAGGATACTAAAAGCCTTAGACCCCCGCCACCCGGGCGATGTCGGCGCCGCAGGCGGCCAGCTTTTCCTCCAGCCGCTCATACCCGCGGTCCAGGTGATAGACCCGGTTGACCTGCGTTTCGCCCTCCGCCGCCAATCCCGCCAGGACCAGCGACACCGACGCCCGCAGGTCCGTCGCCATGACCGGGGCGCCCGACAATTTCTTGACGCCGCGCACGATGGCCGAGGCCCCGTGCACGTTGATGTCGGCGCCCATGCGGCACAGTTCGGGGACATGCATGAAGCGGTTTTCGAAAATGGTTTCGGTGATCATGGCGGCCCCGGTGGCCACGGTCATCATGGCCATGATCTGGGCCTGCATGTCGGTGGGAAAGCCGGGATAGGGTTCGGTCATGCTGTCGACGCCGCGCAGCTCGCAATTGGCGCGGTTAACCTTGAGCCCGTCCTTGGTTTCCGTCACCTCGACCCCGGCGCGTTCCAACAGGTCGATGACGCTTTCGATCAGGTCGGCGCGGGTGTTGGTCAGGGTCAGCTCGCCCCCCGTGATGGCGGCGGCGGCCGCATAGGTGCCGGTTTCGATGCGGTCGGGCAGGACCCTGTGGCGGGTGCCGGACAGCGCCGAAACGCCGGTGATCCGCAAGGTGTCCGTGCCGATACCGGTGATCTTCGCCCCCATTTCCGTCAGGCAATTGGCGAGGTCCGTGATTTCGGGCTCGCGCGCCGCGTTGGCGATGACCGTGTCGCCACGGGCCAGGGTGGCGGCCATCAGGGCGTTTTCCGTCGCCCCGACGGAAACCTTGGGAAACAGGATATGCCCGCCGCTCAGACCGTTCGGCGCGGTGGCTTGGATGTAGCCTTCCTTCAATTCGATCTCCGCACCCAGGGCTTCCAGCGCCTTCAGGTGCAGGTCCACGGGCCGGGTGCCGATGGCGCAGCCGCCCGGCATGGACACGCGGGCCTTGCCGGCGCGGGCCAGCAGCGGGCCCATGACGACGACCGAGGCCCGCATCTTGCGCACCAGATCGTAAGGGGCTTCCGTCGCGGTGATCTTGCGCGCCTGCAGGCGCACCACGGGCTCATTGCTGGTGTCATCGACCGTGCGCGTCAATTCGACCCCCAGTTCCCCCAACAGGCTGCCCATGGTCGCCAGATCGGCGAGGGTGGGCATGTTGGTGAACTCGATCGGGTCCTCGGTCAACAGGGAGACGGCCATCAAGGGCAGGGCCGCGTTCTTTGCCCCCCCGATGGCGATGGTGCCGTTCAAGGGGCGGCCGCCCCGGATGCGAATACTGTCCATCGACGTTGATTAACAGAAGAAATGGGGCCCTGTCATGGCGGGAATGGGATTATTTCACGGCCTCCGTTGACGATCACCGGCCGCAGCCCTCAGCCATCCCTGCCGCCCGCTGGTTCAACGTCCCGTTTGCGTTGCTGGGCCTTACGTTTGGCCAGATTGGCACGCAGTTGTTCAGCCTGCCGCGCCTTGCGCGCCGCTTCCGCCTCGGCCCCGGCACCGCTTTGGCCCGGGCGTTTCTTCGCATCGTCAGACGGGGTCATGCTGCCTCCGATTCGGCCTTGAACAGGGTCTTTGCCGCCCATGAAATAAAGGGCTCAGGGACACTTGTCATTGGGGAAACCCTATACTATTGTCCGCCCCTCTTCACCTCCCGGATGCCGCCGTAGCTCAGGGGTAGAGCACTCCCTTGGTAAGGGAGAGGTCCACAGTTCAATTCTGTGCGGCGGCACCATTTCACCCGATCAGATAAATTAACGCTTTCGTGGAACCGCGGCCCGGCCGGGGGTCATGCGAAAATGTTCACGGTGCCCGTCATTCCCGCCAAACCGGTCGAGGAAATCTGGGCCAGGGAACTCTCGACCTCGGTCAGGGCCCGTTCCGCATCATTGATGTCTCGATCGACGCTGGAATCATTCTTCTCTTCGAGCTTTCTCTTGGCCAGCTCGATGATTGCCTTCAGGGCATTCTTGATTTCTCTGACCTCGCGCACGAATTCCTGATGCGCGCGGGATTCGCCGAAAGATTGATCCATCCCGGCGGCCTGCTCCTGAATCGCCGCACGAATGGTGCTTGCGCTATCGCCATCATTGTCTTCGGCAATTTCAGCCAACGTATCCGTGGCCGCGAACGGTGTTGTTCCCGGCGCCTCTTCCTGACCTTGTAACGCGGCCGTTGCCCCCGAAGGGTCGGAGGCCGCCGTGTTTGTGGTCTCCGGAACGGCCGGCACAGCGGTTCCTGCCGCGGCATCGGGAGCCGCCGCCCCCCCGGTGCCCGTCGCCGCGCCGGAAATTCCGGCAGGATTCATGGAATTGGCCCCACCCGCCAACTCGGCGGATACCCCGGCACCGATCCCCACGGCACCGGCACCGCCACTGGCGCTGGCGTATTCCTTGACCGCTGCGGAAAGCTGCCGGCTGAGTTGCGCGGCCCGCCGCGCCGCGGCCTCGGGATTGACCGACGCCAACATGCGTAGCGCCTTCAATTCTTCCTTAATTCGCTGGATTTTTTCCTGTGCGGCGGCTTTACGCTGCTCGTTCACGTCAACCTTGGCGGATTTTATCCGCTCAAGAATGCTTTTCGACTCGTCCAACTGCTTTCTCAGCGCACGCGCTTTTTCCGGATCTGCCTTTTCCAGGGCCGCCAACAGCGGATCGCCCGGCGCGGACGATTTCTGTTTGCTTCCCGTGCGGGACGGATCATTGCCCGCCTTCAACAAAAGAAGCACCGAACTTTGGCCTGGGATGCGATTGATCATGATCTATCTGCTCTATGCTGGTGATGGTTTCGGCAAAGCGGCAGTTTCTGCCGATTATACTACTTTGGCGGAAATATCTGCCGGATGGACCGGCCACCTTTTCGCGCCGAAACGCCCTTTCGTGACAAGCGCCTTGCGCCGACGTCGGCTGCCGCAAGACCGGCGCGGCCCCGTGGACAACGCCTCGAAAAGCCGGGAATTTGCCGGCGAACCGTAGGTTTCAGCCAAATCGTCGTAACAATCGGCATGAAGCGTTGAGACACCATGGACCGGCACCTCCCGTGTTTATCCGTGTAAGCCGCCTCAAGAAGGAGTAGCAAAACACGTACCATGCCACCCGTTCAGTCACTTCTGCGTTGTGCAATATATTCGATTAAGTTAAATTGTTTTCATTAAGTGTAGTTCAGTTCGTATTTCCATATTCTTGCCGTAGGTCACTTTTCAGCGACCAACGGGCAGGATTGTTGAGAACCGTTGTCAATTGGCGTAAACTCGGCCAATCGTCGGTGGGGAGATCGGCAGCGTTTTAGAATTCAAGGCCTGGCCGGAAGGCCGGAGCCGAAAAAGGTCCAGGGAGGAACGCCCGCCGTGTCGCGGCGGCAAACCTGGAGAGATCGGACTCGCATGAAAGAAGAAGACGTACTTGAAGGCGCCAAGGAAGCGGCACAGTTTCTGAAGGCGCTGGCCAACGAAAACCGTCTGCTCATTCTCTGCATGCTGGGCGATGGCGAAAAATCGGTCACCGAACTGGAACAGGCGCTTGATCTGCGTCAGCCGACCTTGTCACAGCAGTTGGCGCGGCTGCGCGCTGACGATCTTGTCGCGACCCGGCGTGAGGGCAAGACGATCTATTACAGCCTGGCCAGCAACGAGGCGGGCAAGACGCTGGAACTTATGTACGGTCTGTTCTGTTCGGAAGAAGCCATGGAGCGCCGCCGCCTGATCAAGGCCGCATCCCGCTCCGCCGCCTGACGGATCATTCCCGATTAAGATCGAAGCCCCCGAGCGGCGGACCGCCCGGGGGTTTTCCATGCGGATTATTCGCCGCCGGCGGCCTTCATGAAGGCCAGCAGGTCTTCGACGTCCTGTTCCTTGCGCAAGCCCGGGAAGGCCATGCGGGTACGGCCCTTGTCGGCGCCGATCTGATCCTTCACGAAGTCCTTGGGATCGGCGACGAAGGCCTTGAGCGCGTCGTCGGTCCACTTCAGGCCCTTGTCGTTGGCTGCCTGAAACGCCTTGGAATAACGGAACCCGTCGACGGAACCGGCCGTGCGCCCCAGAATGCCCTTCAACGACGGGCCCAGCTTGTTGGCCGCACTGTCGATGACGTGACAGGCGGCGCATTTACGGAACACCTTCTTGCCGGCTTCGGGATCGCCCGCAGGTTGGGCGGATGCCGCAACCTGCGTCGGTTCGGCCTTTACCGCCGGTGCGGCCGCGGCCTTGGCCGCCACCCCGCCCTTATCCGGTGTCACGTCGATGACCTTGGCGCGGCCGATGACTTTCACCTCGGGCTTGCAGTCCTTCATGCACAGGGCCGCCACCTTGGCGGTCTGGCCGTCGGGACGCGGGTCGTCGAAAAAGTTCTTGGCGTTGGGCATCTCGATCTTGCCGATGTTGGAGGCATCGAGCACGAAGGATGAATCGACCACGTCGTTCATGTTGAGCAGGAACGCGGTCAGGGCATAGACCTCGTCATTGGTCAGGGTCTGGGCCTCGCCGAACGGCATGGCCCGCTTGATGTAGTCGAAGATGGTCGAGGCATAGGGCCAGTAGCTGCCCAGGGTCTTTTCCGGACGGTCGTCCTTCATGGTGCCGTGGCCGCCGACCAGCACCGGGTAGCGGCCCCGCGCTTCGCCGAAATCGCCGTGACAGGCGGCGCATTTTTCGATGTAGACCTTTTCTCCCTGGGGCGCCGTGCCCGATCCCGCGGGCGCACCCAGCCCGTCGGGGCGGACGTCGATGTCCCAGGCCTGAATCTGTTCCGGCGTCGCGGGGGCGCCCAATTGGGGAAACTTGCGGTCGGCCGCATGGCCCGAGGCCGCCGACAGAGCGAGAAAGCCGGCCGTTGCGGCGGCGGTGAGGGTCAGATTACGCCAAGCGGACATTTTCCACCTCCCCGGTCGGATTGATGCGCCAGGTCTGGATGGCGTTGTTGTGGTAGATGGAATTGACTCCGCGCACGGCCTGAAGCGCCGCCATTTCTGGCTGCACATATCCGGTTTCGTCGATGGCGCGGCTTTGCAGATAGGCAGGGTTCCCGTCCCACGACCAACCGTCGAGGTAGAAGCGGGTCAGGCATTTCGGCAGGACCGGATCTTCCAAACGCGCCTGATGCCAGTTGCGCCCGCCGTCCACGGTAACGTCGACACGGGCGATCTTGCCGCGTCCCGACCAGGCGATGCCCTTGATAACCTGCGGGCCCTTCTGCTTGCACGGCAGTTCGGGACAGGGGCTGGTAATCACCGACTTGGCGTCCATTTCCCAGGTAAACCGCCGCGCCCGGCCGTCGGGCATGAGGTCGGTGTACTTCGACGTTTCCTCGCGGGCCATCCAGGCGCCGTCACCGACTTCGATACGGCGCAGCCATTTCACCCACATATTGCCTTCAAACCCGGGCACCACCAAACGGATGGGATAGCCCTGTTCGGCGCGCAGGCGCTCACCATTCATGGAATAGACGACCATGCAGTCGTCCAATGCCTTGTCCAGCGGCAGGGAGCGGTTCATGCCCGCACTATCGCCGCCTTCGACCAGCAGCCATTTGGCCTTTGGCTTGACGCCGGCTTCTTCCAGAAGGGTGCGCAGCGGCACGCCCGTGTATTGCACGCAATGAACCATGCCATGGGTGAATTGCACGCCGTTCAGCTGCGCGCCGCGCCATTCCATGCCGCCGTTGGCGGCGCACTCCAGGAAATAGAACCGGCTTTGCGGCGGGAAGCGTTTGAGATCCTGATAGGTAAAGACCAGGGGCCGATCGACCATGCCATGGATCATCAGGCGGTAGTCGTCGGGGATAACCTCGGCGACGCCGCCGTGGTGGCGCTCGAAACACAATCCATTGGGCGTGACCATGCCGTCGAGGGCGTAAAGCGGCGTGAAGTTGATGGAGCTTTCCGGGGTCGCGGTCAGCCAGTCGACATAACGGCGGACGACGGTCTTTTCGAACTTGGACGGCATGCCGTAGGGCGCAACATCAACGCCCGGCCCCAGGACCTTCGACCAGTCGGCCACATTCGGCGGCAGGTTGGCCGGATCGGCCAACGCGCGGCTGGGCGTCATCAGGCCCGCGGCGGCGGCCCCGCCGGCGGC
>DNMS01000153.1:1269-1924 GCA_003488105.1 Rhodospirillaceae bacterium | reverse complement strand
ACCGGCGGCCCCAAGCCCGGCCAGAAGCGCCTTGCGGCGGCCGCTATCCGTCGGCTGATCGATGGATGGGATTTGGATGTTTCCCGGCTTTGCCGGCGGTTTGGTCTTGTTCATTAATGCGCGCTCCAAGAATTATGGGGCGGCCCCGCCCGAATGGCGGCGTCACCTGCTCAATGATGGAATTCACATTATATATTTTATGAATATGTTGTCCAGGGCGAGGCGCTGAAAAACTTTGGGAAAATCACCAATTTTCCGGCGATTTCCCGGCACTTTTCAGGGCATTGATCTTTTTCCGCACATAAGGCCCGAACTTACCGTTCAGATAGGCCTGTTCCTGCACGAACTGGTACATGGACATGAAGTGGAACGGCTTCATGTATCCGGGCATGCGGGCGATCTCGGCCTTCTTGCCCGATACCCCCGCCGGCAGTTTGTCCAGCGGAGGGAAGAAAATGGTGGTCGGCGTGAAACGCACACCCCATTTTTCCGCCAGCTTCTTTTCCGACAGTTCCTCGCCATCGAAGTCGGTCACCATGCGCGACCCGATGATGTTGATCTGCAGGATGTTGAAGTTGGCGCGCACGAAGTCCGTTATGTCCTGACGCGCGAAATTGACCTCGTGCATTTCCCGGCAATAGGGACAGCCTTCGAG
>DNMS01000153.1:0-1149 GCA_003488105.1 Rhodospirillaceae bacterium | reverse complement strand
CCCGCCAAAGGTCAGGCTGGCCAGGGCCGCCGCGGCAAGCGCGCCCGTGGCCCATCCATTGAAACGTCGCCGGGGTATCACTGTTCGGATGTCCTCTTGTCTCGATGCCAAGGCGGCACCTCACATTCGTTTTGTTGAATGCATATTGACCGCATGGGCCGTGGTCTGGCAAGACGCTATAGGAAGGAAACCATAACCGTGATTTCAAGAATAAGTTTTATCGTCGCGGCGTTCTGCCTGTTGCTGGCCGCGCCCAGGCCGGCCCTGGCGGCGGATGCCGGGGAATTCGATTCCCTGGTCGACGAAGCCCAGGGCGGCTACCGCGCCGCCCTGTTCTATGCCCGCACGGGCAACGCGGCCCTGGCCGGGATCGAACTGCGCCAGGCCCAGGCCGTGTGGGACGAAATTCTCGCCGCATACAGCACCACCCCACCCCCGCCCTACGCCAAGGACAGCCGGTTCGCGGCCGACCTGAAGGACATCACAGCCCGCATTTCCAAAGGCGCCGATCTGCTGGATGAGGAAAAGGGTAAGGAAGCGCGCCAGGAACTGGCCCCCGTGCGCGACCTGATCTATGGGCTGCGGGACCGGGCCGGACGCAAGGGGTATTCCGAATGCGTCACCGACCTGAACCGGCACATGGATTTTCTGTTTAAATGGCGCCACGACCGGCCGGACTTCACGGTCCCCGGAACCGCCGACATCGTCATGCAGGCCGCCCTGAAATACCGCGACATCCTGCGCGCCTGCCGCGCCATGGCCCCCGCCCACTATCAAAAGGCCGCCGACTTCAAACGCATTTACGACGGCGCTGACGCCTCGATCTCGTCAATGCCGCAGGCGGTCGAGCGCAAGGATGCCCTTGGCGTCGTCAACATCCTGCGCGAACTGCGGTCCTTCGACCGCATTCTGTTCTTCAAGCTGGGATAGTTGATCCCCACCGCACGACCAGGGGAAGGCCCCGGTGGTTAAACCACAGAGGCAGTGAGACGGTGAGAAGATAAAGATGAGGCGTCTTGCGTGCCATCATCAATTCCGCCGTCATTCCCGCACAAGCGGAAATCCGGCTCCTCTTCTCATTCCCTCACTGTCTCAGTGGTTCAAATCGGCTTAAACGGGCTCAGCCAACCTTGCCCAGGCTGGGGAAGG
>DNMS01000217.1:5241-6296 GCA_003488105.1 Rhodospirillaceae bacterium | reverse complement strand
CCGCCAGATGGCCGACGGCGGTGTCGCAGGTCACGACAAGATCAAGGCATTCGACCAGCGCCGCCGTCGCGGCAAAGTCACCCAAATCCCCCGTTATATCGACCACGGCATCGGCGCCATGGGCGGCCAAGTCCGCGCCGCCGCCCATTTGCAGCGAAACCAACGTCGCCCCCGATAGACCCAGCAGAGGCAACAACGGCGCCAGGCCGGGGCTGCGCACCCGGTCGCGGGGATGGTCTGGGCTGCCTTTCCAGACGATGCCGATGCGCGGGCCCGCAAGCTTGTCCAGGCGTCGGCGCCAATCGGCGCGATCCCGGTCGGAAGCCCGAAGATAAGGCACGTCGGCCGGAATCGTCGCAAGGTCCGTGGCGAAGGCAGCCGGTAGCGACATCAGGGGGATCTGATAATCATGGCCGGGCAGCCTGTCGTCCCCCTGCTCGACCACCTGAATGACCCCATCCAGGGACGTCATCAGCCGTCTCAAGATTGCCGGGCACTCCAGGATGACGTGCTGGTCAGCTGCCGCCAGCAGCGCCGCATAGCGGGCGAACTGGATCGTGTCGCCAAACCCTTGTTCCGCCCGCACCAGAACCCTCGCCCCGGGCTTGGCGGCGGCGGTCCAGCGCGGCGTTTTTCCGCCCCGATCCTGGCCCTTGAAACGGGCCGTGCGCCAGCGGGCCTCATAGGCCGGCCAGCCTTCCGCCAAGCGGCCCAGCAACAGCAGGGTCATGGCGCGGTTGCGCCGACATTCCGCATCCTCCGGATCAAGCGCCAGAGCACGGTCGTAAGATACCAACGCGTCGTCGAACCGCCCCAATTCGTGCAGCGCCACGCCCTTGTTGGCATGCAGGGCGGCGATGTCGGGGGCCACCGTCAGGCCGGCATCGTACTGGGCTATGGCGGCGGCAAGGTCCAGGCGTTCGCGCAGGATGTTGCCCAAATTGCAATGGGCCTCGGCCATGCCGGGATTTGCCCGGATCGCCTGGCGATAGCATTCCATGGCCGCATCGTCCTCGCCACGCCCCTGATGCAATTGGCCCAGGGCCTGATGGGCG
>DNMS01000217.1:4500-4928 GCA_003488105.1 Rhodospirillaceae bacterium | reverse complement strand
AGGGCCTGATGGGCGTCGGCCAAATTGGGGTCGAGCGCCGCCGCCCGCCGAAAGCAGTTTTCCGCACCGGCCGCCGCCGACGCCCCGCCGCCCTGCAGGGCGAGCCCCAGGTTGAGATGGGCCGGCGCCAGATCAGGGGCAAGTTCCAGGGCCAGCCGTGCGCGCGACCGCGCGGCATCGAAATCACCCGCGGTCACCAAGGCGGCAGCCATGTCCGAATGCACGGCGGCGTCGTTGGGGGTCAATGCCACGGCATCCCGATAGGCCTCCGCGGCCTCGGACGCCAGCCCCTGGGCCATCAGCACCCGGCCCAGATTGGCGTGATACATGGCCGCGCGGGGATCCGTTTCGATGGCCCGGCGGATATGCTCCATGGCGGTCACCGCATCCCCTTTCTGGTAGAACACCAGCCCCAGAAGGTGCAGGGC
>DNMS01000217.1:4154-4370 GCA_003488105.1 Rhodospirillaceae bacterium | reverse complement strand
TCGGCATGATCAGGGTGGTCGGCAAGGATCGCGCGGTAGGTTTTTTCGGCGGCTGCCAGGTCGCCGGCCTGATGGCGGGCGATCCCCCGCGCCAGGGCATCCATCGTCTCAGCCATGACGACGGTCCGGGATCGGGGCGGTTCCGGCGAAGGCCGAAAGCGCCTTTTCCAGGCGTTGCCACTGATCTTCCGGCCCCGGCAGGCCGAACCGCAGCCA
>DNMS01000217.1:0-4011 GCA_003488105.1 Rhodospirillaceae bacterium | reverse complement strand
GAACCGCAGCCAGCTTGAGTTGGCCTGGAACCGCCGGACCAGGATACCCGCCCCGGCCAGATGATCGTAAAGGGCCGGGGCATTGGCGTGGTCCGCCAACACGAACAGGTCCGTGCCACCGACGACGCCCAGACCGGCGCCGGTCAGAATATCCCGCAAGCGGGCCATATGGCCCGCCAAACGAGCGCGTTCCGCCGCCGCCCAGGCCTGATCGCCCAGCGCCCGGGCGCCGATCTCCTGGGCTGGGCCGGACACGGCCCAGGGCCCCATATCCGCTTCCAGTCGGCGCACCATGCGCGGCATGGCAAGGGCGAAGCCCAGACGCAGCCCCGCAAGCCCGTGGAATTTACCGAAAGACCGCAGGATGATGACGTTCGTCAAAGGCAGGGCGGGGACAAGGCTGATGTCCGGACGGACATCGGCAAAGGCCTCATCAACGATCAGCCAGTGATCGGCCTCGGCCGCGTCACGGGCCCAGGCCGCCAGCCGTTCCGGATCGACCGCACGGCCGTCCGGATTATTGGGATTAACCAACACCAATGAGCGGTCCGGCGGCGGCAGATCCGCCAGGTCTTCCACCTCCGCCCCCGATGCCCGCCAGGCGGCGGCATGTTCAGCATAGGTCGGACCGAGAACCGCCACCCGGTGCGCGCCCAGCACCCGAGGCAGCACCTGGATCAACGCCTGGGTCCCCGGCGCGCAGGCGATCAAGTCCGGCCCGGCGGCGCCATAGGCATCCGCCGCCGCCGTCTTCAAGGCATCCAGACCAGATGATTGCGGCAGCCGCGTCCAGGCATCAGGCGGCAGATCGGAGAATGGATAAGGCGTCGGATTGATGCCCGTGGACAGATCAATCCAGCCGGCCGCCGGCACGCCGAAACGCACCGTGGCGGCAGCGAGATCGCCCCCATGACCTTCAACCCCGAATTCGTCGTCTTGCCGTGGCACGGATGCTCCCTATCTGCCGGGCAGTGTACCCCCATTTCGCCGCCGCCCCATACCGGGCCGCACCCAGGACCACTATCACCCACCCGGCCATGGACGAAAGCCCCAAGGTAGGCCACATTGTCGCCCAATTGGATGGGGATCTTGTTCGCCTCGACGGTTACACCGATCCGGGAGAGAAGGGGAATCGCTTATGCGTAGGACATTGGTCATGGGGCTGTTTGCCGCCCTGTTCCTGACAATCGCGGGGCCTGCGGCCCAAGCGGCCGAGGGCGACGTCGCGGGCAAGGTCCTGCGCTTGAAGAACGGCGCCGTGGCCTTGCAGGGCGCGGCGCCACGCGCCATGAAGGTCGGCAGCGACGTTCTTGTCGGTGATGTGATTTCCACCGGCGCAGGTGCGCGTCTTGAATTTTCCCTCCGCGACGGGTCGGTCGTGACCTTGGGAGAACGGGCGACCTTCGCCCTGTCGGATTTCGAGGATACGCCGTCCAAGGAAAATATTACCCTGCGTCTCCTTTCGGGCGCGTTCAAGGCGGCGTCCGGATCGATCGCCGCGCGCAACCCCGACGCCATGACCGTCGCCACCAACACAGCAACCATCGGCATCCGTGGCACCACCGTTTGGGGCGGCACGTTGGACAGCGCGTTCGAGGTGGCCCTCCTGGAGGGCACCGCCGTCACGGTGACCACGCGGGCGGGTACGGTGGAACTGAATGCCGCCGGTCAGGGGACGAGCGTTCCGTCGACGGATCAACCGCCGACCGCCCCCGTCACCTGGGCTCAGACAAAGGTGACCCGTGCGCTGGCGACCGTCGATTTCTAGGGCAGTGGACATTTAACCTCGGCCTGGGGAAACTGGCGCCCCGCAACCAACCGACAGGGTGCCTTTCTTCATGACCGCCGATTTCGCTCGCTTGACCGCCAACTGGCCCTTTCCCACCACCGTGCGCTTCGGCCCCGGTCGCCTGATCGAATTGGGGAAGACGACGGCGCGCTTGGGCATCAAGCGGCCCCTGATCGTCACCGACGCAGGGCTGGCGGCATCTGGCATCGTCGCCGCGGCCGGCGCCTCCCTGGCCGAGGCGGGCCTCGACGGCGAGGTGTTTTCCCAGGTCAAATCCAACCCTACGGCGGCCAACGTCACCGCCGGTGCCGCTGCATTCCGGGACGGCGGGCGTGACGGCATCATCGCCATCGGCGGTGGATCCGCCATGGATGCGGCCAAGGCCATCGCCCTGCAGGCGGGCCACGATGGACCGGCCCTGGATTACGCCGTGGGCGGGCCGCGCTACCGGGAAATCGATGGGACGGCCATCGCCCCCTTGATCGCCGTGCCGACGACATCCGGCACCGGGTCGGAAATGGGCTATGCCGCCGTGATCTCCGACGAAGACGCGCGGACCAAACGCATCCTCTATCATGCCAATCTGCTGGCCCGCACGGTGATCTGCGATCCGGAATTGGTCACGGGCCTGCCTGCGAACCTGACCGCCTGGACCGGCATGGATGCCGCCGTGCATTGCATCGAGGCCTATTGCGCGACCACCTACAACCCCCTGTGCGACGGCATTGCCGCCGAGGGCATGCGCCTGATCGCGACCTGGTTACCACGTGCCGTCGCCGACGGCGGCGATATCGAGGCGCGGAGCCAGATGATGGCCGCCGCCGCCATGGGGGCGGTCGCCTTCAATAAGGGGCTGGGCGCCGTGCATGCGATTTCCCACGCCATCGGTGCGCATAAAGACAGCCACCACGGCCTGACCAACGCCGTGGTCCTACCCTATGTGCTGGACTACAACCGGGCCGCAATCGACGACCGCTGCGCCGTTTTGGCCCGCTGCATGGGATTGCCCGGCGCGGATTTCACCAGCCTGATGGATTGGACATTGGCGATCCGCGAGACCTTTGAAATCCCTCATACCCTGGATGGTCTGGGGGTCGTCGCGGACGATCTGGAGCCCCTCGCAGCGACCGCCGCTGGCGACATCACCGCGCGGGAAAACCCGGTCCCGGTGGATGCCACGGCCCTGCATGGGGTCATGTCCCGCGCCCTTTCCGGCACCCTGGGTTAGGGCAGCGCCATGCCCGTCACCCCCGGTCTTTTGGAACTGGTCGATCAGTGCGAATACATGGCCCGCGCCTACGCGGAGGCCGGCGCCCCCCTGCCCCGCCGCCGACCGGATGGGTTCCCGGCCATTGTTTCCAGCATCATCGGACAGCAGGTGTCGGCCCATGCCGGGGCCGCCATCCAGCGCCGGGTCGAAGCCGGCTTGGGCACGGTGAGCGCCGAGGCCGTTCTCGCCAAGACCGACGACGAACTGCGCGCCTTCGGCCTGTCCCGGCCCAAGGTCAAATATATCCGCGGCGTGGCCGAAGCCGTGACGGCGGGGGACCTGGACTTCGACGCCCTGCACCACGCCCCCGACGACGAGGTTCTGGAGATCTTGACGCGGCTGAAGGGCATCGGCCAATGGACGGCGGAAATCTATCTGATGTTCGCGTTGCAACGGCCCGACGTCATGCCGTCGGGTGATCTGGCCTTGGCGGAATCAGCCGCCCGCCTGATGGGCCTCGATGCCCGGCCCAAGCCCAAGGAACTGGCCGTCATCGCCGAACGCTGGCGGCCGTGGCGGTCCACCGCAGCCCTGATGCTGTGGTATTACTACCGCTTCACGGGCGGGCCGGGCGCGCCGGAGGTATAACTTCCGGCGGCCCCAATCCGCACAGACGACCTAGCCCATGGCTCTGACAAACGCCATGAGGCGTTCCGCATCCGCGTCATTCATATCCAGACGGGCATGGGTATGGTCCCCGGTCTTGGCGACGATAGAGGCCTCGTAGGTCCCAAGGTCCGGCAGGTCGATGGTGAAGGTATCGCCTTCCGTGACCTCAAGCCCCCGGTCGAGCACCACGCCACCGCCCATGGACAGACTGTGCAACGTCGTCTCCTTGACCACACCGGCCACCGTCACCGCGACCCTTTGCCCCATCGGATGGCGCGTCGAATAGTCCGGATCCTGGCTGTCGCGGATGATCTCCAGCAGGCGGTCGTTCATGTGGTCGATG
>DNMS01000036.1:2469-6691 GCA_003488105.1 Rhodospirillaceae bacterium | reverse complement strand
GGCCCTGCCGCCGGAAACCGTGGTGTTCGGCGAAATTGGTCTGTCCGGGGAAATCCGCCCCGTAAGCCGCACGGATGTGCGCCTGAAAGAGGCAGGAAAGCTGGGCTTTACCGGCGCCTTCGTGCCGAGGGTCCGGGGTAAAAGCAAGGAAGGGGCGGCCGCCCGCGACGCGGGCCTGACGGTAAAGGCGCTGGAACGGTTGGACGACCTTGTGACCTTATTCGAAACAGGCGCGGCGCCCAAACAGCCCGCCCGGTCCGCTTCGTGACCGGGCGCCGGAGGCGGACCGCGACATGGAAACGTTGAAGGATCTGCCGGTGAACGTGGTTGATCTTGCCGTCCTCGCAGTGCTGCTGGTATCCGCCGTGTTCGCCTATGCCCGCGGCTTCATGCACGAAATTCTATCGATCGGCGGTTGGATCGGCGCCATTTTCGCGACCATCTACGGCTTTCCCCATGTCCAGCCCTATGCCCGCGACCTGATCCCCATCCAGTTGGCGGCGGACCTGGCGGCCGGCGTCGTGGTTTTCGTGTTCACCCTGTTTTCCCTGTCCTTCATCATTCGCGCCATCGCCAGGCACATTCAGCAAAGCTCGCTCAACGTGCTCGACCGCTCACTGGGCTTTTTGTTCGGCCTCGTGCGGGGCGGCCTCATCGTCTGCCTGATCTATCTGGGCATCGAATTCCTGATGACGCCCGAGGAACAGCCGAAATGGATCCGCGACGCCAAGTCCATGCCCTTGATTTTGCGGGGATCGGACACCCTGCGCGGCCTGATCCCCGACAACCTGGAAGGCAAGCTGAAAGAAGCCGCCCCCTCGGGCTTTTCCGGGCGCATGCCCAATTTACCGAAGACCGAGGGCGAGGCTCTCAAGCGCCTGTTCACCCCGCCGGCTGACGGCGGGAAAACCACACCAAAGGACGCCTACGGCTCGAAAGAGCGGGCGATCATGGACCGCGCCATCGAAAACGCCACCGGCCAAAGCAAATAATCAGGTACGCCGGAGCAAAATAACGATGAAAAGCGATCCGATCCGGAGTACATACCCGACATGAATTCTCCCCTGCTCCTGCCCGCGTCTCCCTTCACGGCGTCAGCCCATCGCAAAGCCGCCCCCTGGGATGACGACAAGCTGCGCGAGGAATGCGGCGTATTCGGCATCTATGGCCATGAAGACGCCGCCGCCCACACCGCACTGGGCCTGCACGCGCTCCAGCATCGAGGCCAAGAATCCGCTGGGATCGTCGCCTACGACGGCGAACAGTTCCATAGCCACCGGGCCCTCGGCCTGGTCGGCGACAACTTCAACGACATGGATACCATGGCCCGCCTCAAGGGCAGCGTCGCGATGGGGCATGTGCGCTATTCCACCTCGGGCGGCACGTTCATCCGCAACATCCAGCCCCTGTTCGCCGAATTCATCTTCGGCGGCTTGGCCGTCGCCCATAACGGCAACCTGACCAACGCCTACCAGCTGCGTCAGGCTTTGGTCGAGCGGGGCAACATCTTCCAGTCGACCAGCGACACCGAGGTCATCATCCATCTGATGGCCGTAAGCGACGCCGGCCATGTCATCGACCGGCTGATCGACGCCCTGCGCCAGATCGAGGGTGCTTATTCCCTGGTCGCCATGACCCAGAAAAAATTGATCGGCGTGCGCGACCCCATGGGCGTGCGGCCGCTGGTCCTTGGCCGGCTGGGCGATTCCCATATCCTGGCGTCGGAAACCTGCGCGCTCGACATCATCGGCGCCGACTTCATTCGCGACGTGGAACCGGGTGAAATCATCGTCATCGACGCCAGCGGCGTGAACAGCTACCACCCCTTCGGCACCAGCCGCACGCGGCGGTTCTGCATCTTCGAACATATCTATTTCGCGCGGCCCGATTCCATCATCGAAGGGCAGAACGTCTACGAAGTGCGCAAGCGCATCGGCGCCGAATTGGCCCACGAATCCCCCGTCGAGGCCGACGTCGTCGTACCCGTGCCGGATTCCGGCGTACCCTCGGCCATCGGCTTCGCGCGCGAGACGGGGATTCCTTTCGAACTGGGGATCATCCGCAATCACTATGTGGGCCGCACCTTCATCGAACCGACAGACAACATCCGCCACTTGGGTGTCCGTTTGAAGCACAACGGCAACGTCGCCGAACTGAAGGGCAAGCGCGTCGTTCTGGTCGACGATTCCATCGTCCGCGGCACGACGTCCGTGAAGATCGTCGAAATGGTGCGCGACGCCGGGGCGACCGAGGTCCACATGCGGATTTCCAGCCCGCCGACGACCCATTCCTGCTTCTACGGGATCGATACACCGGAACGCTCGCAACTGCTTGCCGCCCAGCACGACATCCAGGGCATGGCCGACATCATCGGCGTCGACAGCCTGGCCTTCATTTCCTGGGACGGACTTTACCGTGCCGTCGGCGAAGTGGGCCGCGACATGGAAATCCCGCGCTATTGCGACGCCTGCTTCACCGGCGAGTATCCCATTCCCCTGACCGACCGCGAAGCGGACCGGGGCCCACGCCAGCTTTCCCTTCTGGAAGAGGGTTAGGGCTTTTGTCGGGCGGTCGTCTCGAAAACCGGATCGCTGTGATCACCGGGGCGACCCGGGGCATCGGCCGCGCCGTGGCCGGGCGCTTCGCCGCCGAGGGCGCGGAGCTGATCCTGATCGGCAGAACCACCGGCGCGCTTGAGGAAGTGGACGACGAGGTCCGCGCCGCATCTGGCCGAAACGCCACCCTGGTCCCTATGGATCTGACCGATTTCGATGCCATCGACCGCCTGGGCGCCGCCATTTTCGAACGTCACGGCAAACTCGATATTCTGGTCGGCAACGCCGGCATGCTGGGTAACCTCAGCCCGCTGGCCCATACGGACCCCAAGGTCTGGGATCAGGTCATGGCCATCAACACGACCGCCAACTGGCGCCTGATCCGTTCGTTCGACCCGCTGCTGCGCACGTCCGACGCCGGGCGCGTGGTCATGGTCACGTCAACGGTCGGGCACGAGCCGCGCGCCTACTGGTCGGCCTATGCCGTGTCCAAGGCCGCGTTGGAAATGGCCACCCGGATCTATGCCGAGGAAACAGTGACGACCAACGTCAAGGTCAACATCCTCAATCCCGGCGCCACACGGACCAACATGCGGGCCCGTGCCTTCCCCGGAGAAGACCCGGAAACGGTCAAGGACCCGGCCTCGATCACAGATGATTTCGTGCGTTTGTGCGAACCCGCCTGCACCCTGCATGGCGAGATCGTGACCGCGAAGGAAACCCCAGCGGAAAGCTGACATGGCCATCAACGCCATCGCCCTGACCTGGCCGCCCTCCGCCCTTCACGGTTGGGGCGTGTTCGGGACCAATCTGCTGCGCGAAGTCCTACGCCGGGGGGCACCCAAACCGATCACCCTGCTGGCCATGCACCCGGAAATGATTGACGCGGCGGACCGCGACCTGTTTCAGCCCCTGATGGTGGAACAACATCAGATCGAACAGCAGATCAGAGGCACCCAGGGCAATGTGACGCTGGGCGGCGTCCATGTCCTGCATTCGCTGGGCAACAACCTTGAGGAATCGACCGCCGCCGCGCGTTTCCGGGGCGAACCCAACGTGGGCTTCACGTTTTTCGAGAACATGGTGTTCGGCAACGACGCGGTCGCCCGCAACGCCCATTTCCAGATCATGATGGCGGGATCGACCTGGAACGCGGACATCCTGCGTGACCTGGGGTTTCCCCGCGTCGGCTGCGTGTTCCAGGGCATCGCCCCCGACGCTTTCGCCCCCGGTCCGCGCACCGGCCGGTTCGGCGACCGTTTCGTGGTGTTTTCCGGCGGCAAGCTGGAACTGCGCAAGGGCCAGGATCTGGTCGTCGCCGCGTTCAAGCGGTTCCAGGCCCGCCATCCGGACGCCCTTCTGGTCACCGTCTGGCTGAATCCCTGGCCGGAAATCATGGCTGACATGGCGGCAAGCCCCCATGTCGACGGCCCACCCGCCATGGATCAGCCGTTCCCCAACTGCATCAACGACTGGGTCCGCGCCCAAGGTGTACCAGAAGGGGCCCATACGGACCTCAGCCCTACTTTCAATGCCGACATGCCGGCGCTGTTGCGCGAATGCGACGCGGCGGTGTTTCCCAACCGCTGCGAGGGCGGCACCAATCTGGTGGCTATGGAAGCCCTGGCATCCGGCCTACCTTGCGTGCTGTCGGCCAACAGCGGCCA
>DNMS01000036.1:1061-2425 GCA_003488105.1 Rhodospirillaceae bacterium | reverse complement strand
GCCGACCATTGGCGCGAGTCCGATGTGGAGGAAATCGTCGAGAACCTGGAAGCGATCTACCAGGACCGCACGGAAGCCCGCCGCAAAGGACAGGCGGCCAACGCCTTCATGCAGGATTGGTCATGGCGTAACCAGATCGGCAGGCTATTGACGGAATTGGACCGACTGACGCCTTGAACACAGCCGTCAGCGAACCGGCGGTTCGTCCAGGGTCTTGATCACCCGAGCAGCCCCCCCATGGGCCGCGTCCAGTTCCAGAACCTTCAGGGCGTCCGCCCGCGCCATCTCGGCGTTTCCCGCGCCGAGGGCGGCCAGCGCACGGGCGTAAAGCGCCGCCAGATATCCCGGTTTAAGCGCGATGGCCCGGCTGTAATCCTCGATCGCACTGACATGATTGCCGAGCGCGCCATGGACCAGCCCCCGGTAATAAAAGTTTTCCGGATCGCCGGCCCCCAGATTGACGGCCATGTTCATGTCCGACAAGGCGGCGGGATAGTCTTCAAGATAGGCCTGAGTCAGGCCCCGTTCCGTAAAATAATCGGCTTCCGAGCCCTTCAGGTCGATGGCCAGGGAAAAATCCCCGAGTGCGCGCTTGTAATCGCCCTGGGATCGGTAGTACTTGCCGCGCAAAATCAGAGCCTCGCGGTTACGCGGCTGCACACGCAACACTTCGTTCAGATCCAGGATGGCGGTGTCCAGTCGGCCACTCTGGGCCCGGGTCTTGGCCCGCTCCATGAACGTCGTCATCTCCTGGGGCCGAAGCCTGGCCGCCTCGGCATAGTCTTCTTCCGCATCCTTGAATTTCCCGGTATCGCCGTAGGCTGCTCCCCGGTTGACATGGGCACGATAATATTTGGGGCGCAATTTGATGGCCCGGGAGAAATCGCGGATCGCGGCATCAATATTACCCAGGCGGCGATGGGTCGCGCCCCGGTTGTTGTGAACCCGCGCCAAGTCACCGTCGTTCAGCGTGTCCGCGTCGATCGCCTTGGTGAACAAATCGATCGCCTGCTGCAGACTACCGGCCTTGGCGGCGGCGACGCCGGCTTCGAAATCCTGAGCTGCCTGGGCTTGAGCGGGGCCGGCCGGCCAGATCACGGCAATCGTCAGCAACAGAATGGCCGCCAGGCGCACCAATAGCCTTGTCATTCTCACGTCTCTCCGATCGGCGAAGCCGCCGGACCGCCGGGAGGCGGCCCGGAAGGATGAATTCCAAGGCTGGACTTAACAGATGAGGCGCCCCCGGCGCAATGCACGAAGGCAACAAGGCGGGGCCGAGCGCTTCAGATTTTGTAGCCCAGGCGCAACCCACCCCAATGGCGCCCACGCACGGTGATCGGCGCCGACAGGTCCTTCATCAGAAC
>DNMS01000036.1:0-769 GCA_003488105.1 Rhodospirillaceae bacterium | reverse complement strand
GAAAACTTGATGTTATGGGTCGGAAGGAAGCCGTTACGATCGACGGCGGCGCAGAACACGACCTTGTCGTCGAAGGTCAGCATCGGTTCCTGAATGTCGGGCAGCAGGCGGTCCGTCAAGTTGACGAAGGGTGTCATGCATTGTTCCGGATTGGTGCCGGGGATCGGCTCATATGCTTCCGAAAACAGGTTCTGTTCGGTGATCTCGCCTGAGTCCAAGGCGGTTTCGAAGCGACGGGCGATCTCATTGGCTCGGGATTGGATTTCCCGAATGAACCGGCTGTCCGAGGTTTCAAGCCCGGCCTGGTTGATCTGACCGATCACGCCCTCGCCACGCTCCAGCAGAGAACCGACGCGCTGTTCCGCCGTTTGCAGCTTATCGCCGGTTTCCTTGAAGCTGGAAACGAGGCGCTCCATCTCATTGATAAACCCGTTGCATTGCTCACGCGACGACGACGATGCGCCGACGATTTCGGCGATCTGGTTTTCCATGGTGCTGATGGACTGGCCAATGCCGTCGACGGCGCTGTTGATCTGACCGACGCCGGTGTTCACTTCCTCGGCCATGCCGATGGTCTTCTGGCTAGTGTTCATCAGCCCGGACACGTTGGACGCCAGATCGGCGACCGCCTCATCGATGGCGCCGGTCGCTTTGCCGGTCTGATTGGCCAGCGCTTTGACCTCGCCCGCGACGACCGCGAACCCCTTGCCCGCCTCGCCGGCGCGGGCGGCCTCGATCGTGGCGTTGAGGGCAAGAAGGTTGGTCTGCT
>DNMS01000347.1:1565-2892 GCA_003488105.1 Rhodospirillaceae bacterium | reverse complement strand
TGATGCAGATGCCGCGCACCACCGTCGCGGTGCAGATGCTCAAGGAGGCGGGTCTGCCCTATATCGTGGTGCTGACCGATCCGACCACGGGCGGGGTTTCGGCGTCTTACGCCATGCTGGGCGACATCCATATCGCCGAACCCGGGGCCGTCATCGGCTTCGCCGGACAGCGGGTGATCGAACAGACCATCCGCGAAACCCTGCCGGAAGGCTTTCAGCGCGCCGAATACCTGTTGGAGCACGGCATGGTCGACATGGTGGTGCCCAGGGGCGAGCTGCGCGACACCTTGGCCCGGGTCATCGACATGCTGCTGAACCCGGAGCCGGGCCGCCGGGTCGACGGCTCGGACCAGGACATCGACCTTCTCGAAGGCGAAATCCTGCCGCCGGCCCGCAGCCACCGACCGGGCGCCGCCCCCGTGCCCGGCGACGACTGATTCCCTGATTCTGGCGGACCGACCCGTCCATGACTGATCCCCTCGGCGCGGATGCACCGGCGCCCCATCCCTGTGATGAAATCCTGGCGCGTCTTTTGACCCTGCATCCCAAGGTCATCGACCTGTCCCTGGACCGCGTCCATCGCCTGCTTGATCGCCTGGACCATCCGGAACGCGCGCTGCCGCCCGTGGTTCATGTCGCCGGGACCAACGCCAAGGGTTCGGTCATCGCCATCCTGCGGGCCCTGCTGGAAGCCACGGGCCAGCGCGTCCATGTCCATATCTCGCCCCATCTGGTGCATTTCAACGAACGTATCCGCCTGGCGGGCGACCTGATCCCCGATGCGGATCTGCAGGCGTTGCTGGAAGAATGCGAAGACGCCAACGGCGGTGCGCCCATCACTTTTTTCGAGATCACCACGGGGGCGGCGCTGCTCGCCTTCGCGCGCAACCCGGCCGACGTGCTGATTCTGGAAACGGGTTTGGGCGGGCGGCTCGATGCGACCAATGTCATTGATAAGCCGCTGGTCACGGCGATCACGCCGATCTCCCTCGACCATCAGCAATTTCTGGGCAATTCCCTGGAGGAAATCGCGGCGGAAAAGGCGGGCATTCTCAAGCCGGGGGTGCCCTGCGTGATCGGCCCGCAGCTGCCCAGCGTCCTGGCTGTGCTGGACGACCGGGCCCAGGCGGTGGGGGCACCGGTGCTGGCCCATGGCCGTGACTGGACCGTGGCCGAAGCCCCCGACGGCACGTCGTTCGACCTGACCCTGGGCGGGGTGACGGAAACCTATCCCGCCCCCTCCCTGGCCGGCCGCCATCAGCTTCTCAATGCGGCCCAGGCGATCGTCTGCCTGAAGACCATGGCCGGGTTCCCGGCCGCGCCCGAG
>DNMS01000347.1:449-1368 GCA_003488105.1 Rhodospirillaceae bacterium | reverse complement strand
GTGCCACGGCGCAATGGCCCGCCCGCCTGCAACGCCTGACGCAGGGGCCCCTGGTCGACATCCTGGCGCCCGGCTGGTCGCTGTGGCTCGACGGCGGGCACAACGCCGCCGCCGGGGCCGCCATCGCCGCCCATGCGGGGGAGGCCTGGGGCGACAAGCCCCTGCACCTGATCTGCGGCATGATCAATTCCAAGGACCCGGGGACGTTCCTGGCCGCCCTCGCCCCCGTCGCGGCGTCGCTGACCGGCGTCGCCATTCCGGGCGAGGCCAATACCCTGTCCGCCGACGAAATCGCCGCGGCCGGGGGCGCCGCCGGCCTGCCGTCGCGCACCGCCCCTTCGGTGCAGGCGGCGCTGCGGGGGCTGTCGGCGCGCGAGCAGGGGCCGGCCCGAGTGCTGATCTGCGGCTCTCTCTATCTCGCCGGCACGGTATTGCGGGACAACACTTGAACACCTGAACATTTGTTCATATGTTTGGTCCATGAGCACCGGAACCAAACCTAGGAAATCGCCCGCCGCCCCGGCCCCCCTGCCGGAAGGCACGCTCGACCGCGACCGGGCGGAGGAAATCGCCTCCATCTTCCATCTTCTGGGGGAGCCCAACCGCCTGTCGATCCTGGCCGCCTGCATGGCCGGGCCGCGCTCGGTCAACGATCTGGCCGCGCTGACCGGCATGTCGCCGTCCCTGACCAGCCACCACCTGCGCCTGTTGAAGGCCGCGCGCCTGGTGCGCGCCCGGCGCCAGGGCAAGTTCGTGCATTACGCGGTGCACGACCACCACGTGACCTCTGTCCTGCTGGACATGATGGAACACGTGGCGGAACCCGAACATACCCATGACGAGGAGGCCTGAGCCATGTCCGCCTGCTGCGATCACGGGCATTTACAGGACGCCGCAGCGTCCCGCGCCTATCGTCGGG
>DNMS01000347.1:0-231 GCA_003488105.1 Rhodospirillaceae bacterium | reverse complement strand
CATGTTCTTCGGTGAAATGGCCGGGGCCTATCTGTCGAAATCCGTCGCCTTGCAGGCCGACGCCCTGGATTTCCTGGGCGATGCCGCCAATTACGGCATTTCCCTTGCCGTGGTCGGCATGCACCTCGCCTGGCGGGCGCGGGCCGCCATGGTCAAGGGCCTGTCCATGGGCCTGTTCGGGCTTTGGGTGATCGGCACCACGGTCTGGCGCATCGCCGAGGGCGGCGTGCC
>DNMS01000207.1 GCA_003488105.1 Rhodospirillaceae bacterium | reverse complement strand
TGTTCATCTCGATCGAAAGTCGGCGCGCGCCGCTGGCGCAGCAGAAATCGGTGCGCTTCTGGGGCATCATCATCGCGGTGGCGCTGCGGGTCGTCCTGCTGTTCGTGATGATCCGCCTGATCGACCTGCTGAACCCGAAGAACGAGCCCGGGCGCATCACCATCATCGCCCGCATGGGTTCCGACAAGATCGCCCAGGGCCTGCCGCCCCTGGTGCGCAAGGTGAAATCCGAGGGCCGCAAGGTCGTGTGGGTCACCGACCCCATGCACGGCAACGTCATCAAGGCGTCCAGCGGCTACAAGACCCGGCCGTTCGACCGCATCCTGTCGGAAGTGCGCGACTTCTTCGCCGTGCATCAGGCCGAAGGCACCCATGCCGGCGGCGTGCACCTGGAAATGACCGGCCAGGACGTGACCGAATGCACGGGCGGGGCGCAGGCGATCACCGACACGGATCTCAGCGACCGTTACCACACCCATTGCGATCCCCGGCTGAACGCCCGTCAGGCGCTGGAACTGGCGTTCCTGGTGGCGGAAATGCTGAAGGACGCACGCACGCCGAAACTGAAACAGGCCGCCCTGCCGTCATAAGCAGGCCCGGCCGGCGGCGCGGTGGGGAGACGTTCCATGGACAGCCCGCCCGACGATAGGGATTCGCCGGCCGATGCGGCCGCCCGGTTCGAGGACCAGATCACCCGCTGGGCCGACCACTATTTCCTGCGCACCAAGGAAACCGTGCGCCGCTTTGGCGACACCCAGGTCACCTATGCGCTGTTCATGCGCCGGCCCGTGGTGTTCGCGCCGCGCATCGCGCTGGACTGGCTAACGCAAGCCGCCCGCGCCCGGTCGACCGATTTCAAGGTCGAGCCCAATTTCACCGAGGGCCAATGGGTCGGCGCCGGCGAACCCCTGATGTATGTGACCGGTTCGCTTGAACATCTGGTCGATCTGGAAACCCTGCTGTTGCAGAAACTGGGGGCCTGCTGCGTCGCCGCCAACAACGCCTACGTCATGTGCGCGACCCTGCCCAAGGTCGCCTTCATGGCCATGGACGCGCGCCATTGCGCCGGCACGGAAATGGCCGACCAGATGGCCTATGCATGCTCCGTCGGATCGCAGGCCGCGCGGGAACAGGCGGGGGCCAAGGGCTTCATCGGCAACGCGACCAAGGCCACCGCCCATCACTTCGGCAACGCGGACGGCATGGGCACCATGCCCCACGCCATGATCGGCTATGCGGGATCGACGCTGCGGGCGGCGGAAATGTACGCGGAGACCTTTCCGGGTGAGCCGATGACCGTGCTGGCCGACTATTTCGGGGCCGAGATTACGGACGCGCTGGCCGTCTGCGCCCGCTTTCCGGACCTCGTCTCAAACGGCAAGCTGGCGTTCCGCCTCGACACCCACGGCGGGCGCTACATGGAAGGGCTCGACCCCCAGGAAAGCTATGCCGTGCTGGAACGCCACGTGCCCTTGGCCGTGCGCCGCTACCGCAACGAAAAGGAACTGCGCTATCTGACCGGCACAGGCGTGTCGGCGGCCGCCATCTTCCTGTTCCGCGAACGGCTCGACGCCGCCGGATATGACAAGGTGAAGATCGTCTGTTCATCGGGCTTCGATGTGGAGAAATGCAAGGTCATGGCCGACGTCGAGGCCCCCATCGACGTGGTCGGCACGGGATCGTACCTGCCGTCGAACTGGAGCGAAACCTACGCCACCGCCGACATCATCGCCTATGACGGCAAGCCGCGCGTGAAATTGGGCCGGGAGTTCCTTCTCCAGCGCCCCGGAAAGGACAAGTAACCGGCCTGATATCGCGCCGGTTTCGTTGACAGGGGAAGGGTCCGTGCCTACCCTGCCGCCGCCTGACCGACCCCTTCTGACCCCTTGGATTCCATGACCGAAACCCTGGCCATCGCCATTGCCCAGATCAACCCGACCGTCGGCGACGTCGCGGGCAACCTTGCGCTTGTCCGGGATGCCCGGGCCGAGGCCGCCAAGCTGGGCGCCGATCTGGTGGTCACGGGGGAATTGGCGCTGTGCGGTTATCCGCCGGAAGACCTGGTTCTCAAGCGCTCGTTCCAAGATCGCATCGAAGACGCCGTGAAGACGCTGGCCGCCGAAACCGATGACGGCGGCCCGGCCGTGCTGACCGGCGCTCCCTGGCGCGACGGCGGCAAGCTGTACAACGCGGCCCTGCTGCTTGATGGCGGTGAGGTTCAGGTCGTGCGGCTCAAGCACGAATTGCCCAATTACGGGGTGTTCGACGAAAAGCGCCTGTTCCAGCAAGGCCCCCTGCCCGGCCCGGTGCCGTTCCGGGGGGCGCGGCTGGGTGTCATGGTCTGCGAGGACATGTGGTTCGAGGACGTGACCGAATGCCTGGACGAGAGCGGGGCCGAGATGCTGATCGTCCTCAACGGATCGCCCTATGACGTGGAGAAGGGCGACCAGCGCCTGAGCTATGCGGTCAGCCGCGTGAAGTAATCGGGCCTGCCGCTGCTCTACGCCAATCTGGTCGGCGGGCAGGACGAACTGGTGTTCGACGGCGGCTCCTTCGTGTTGGATGCGGATTGCGCCCTGACCGCCAAGATGCCCTGCTGGCAGAGTGCGGTGACCCTGACCACCTGGACCCGCGACGGCGAGGCCTTCCGGCCCGAGCCGGCGGAGATCGTCCCCGCCCCCGACGACACGGAATCCATCTACCGCGCCATGGTGCTGGGGCTGCGCGATTACGTGAACAAGAACGGCTTTCCCGGCGTGGTCCTGGGCCTATCGGGCGGGGTCGACAGTGCCCTTTCCGCCGCCGTCGCCGTGGATGCGCTGGGCGCCGACCGGGTCCTGACGGTGATGATGCCCTCGCCCTATACCTCCGCCGACAGCCTGGAGGACGCCACCGAGGCGGCGACCCTCATGGGCACCCGGCTGGAAAGCGTGCCGATCCAACCCGCCATGGACGCCTTCGACGCCATGCTGGCCCCCCTGTTCGAAGGCCGCGACCGCGACATCACGGAAGAAAACATCCAGGCCCGCACGCGGGGCCTGCTGCTGATGGCGCTTTCCAACAAGTTCGGCCATATGCTGTTGACCACGGGCAACAAGTCGGAAATGTC
>DNMS01000219.1 GCA_003488105.1 Rhodospirillaceae bacterium | reverse complement strand
TCGCCAGTTGCTTGAAGGTGTCCAAATGGGCATAGGGCGACTGGTCCACGTAATAGGCGCCTTTCAGGTCGCCGCCGCCCTCCAGATGTTCGCGGATCTTGCCGCGCAGATAGACCAGATAGTCACGGGTATAGCGCCGCACCTGGGCCATGTTGGTGGGATGGCCGTGGCCGGGGATAACGTAGGTCGCCTTCAGCGCCTCGAACGGCCCTGCCCAGGTTTCGACCCAGCCCTTGGTGTCCGTATCGTCGAAGATCGGCGGCATGCGTTCGTGGAACGCCATGTCGCCAGCGATGACAAGGGATTGCTTGGGCAGCCAGACCTGGGTGTCGCCGGGGCTGTGGGCCGGGCCCAGGTGCAGGACCTCGATACGAAACGCGCCCATCTTGATTTCGCGCTTGTCGGTGAAGGTTTCCGTCGGCCCGACAATCCGCGTGCCCTCGGCCCGCTCCTTCAAAACGCGCTGGGCCGAGGCCAGGATCTGCGCCCCCCGGGCCGCGAATTCCTTGGCCGCGTCCTGATGCGCCAGGATCGGCACCTTCTGCTCGGCCCAGTATGAATTGCCGAGCATGGCATGGCCCTGGCCGTTTTCATTGATGACCAGCTTGACCGGCTGCGGGGTGATACGCTTGATCTCGTCGTGCAACGCCTTGGCCAGCAAATAGGCCCCGCCGCCGTTGATCACCACGACACCGTCGCCGGTGACGATGAAGCTGAGGTTGTTGTTATGCCCCCAGTTTTCGTAAGTCGGCGGCGCCGTCGCGCCGATCGCCGACCACACATGAGGGATGACCTCGACCGGCTTGGCGTAAAGGGCGGAGGCCGGATACTGGTCGGCGATGGCTTCGCTGGCCCGTGCGTCGTCGGCAGCGGCGACGCCGAGAATGACGCAGATCAATGCGAATAAACGTTTCATGTGGGAGTCCTGTCGTCGTTGCAGGGTGGTGACCCGGTTGGGGATTGCTCAACTATGCGATAACAGTTACAAAAAGTCGAATATGAGATTTCGCGCGGATGCATCTTCGCCCGCCCGCGCCCCAAATGGGAGGATCACCACCATGAAACAGCTGCATGCCGCCCTCGCCGCCGCCGCTTTTGCCGTCACGGCCCTTGCCGCCCCGCCCGCACAGGCGGAGGGCGAAATCATCAAGGTTCGCATCATGTCGTCGGACCTGGCGGCCACGATTGCCCAGGGCGCCGTCCACACCTGCCGGGAAAAGGGATATCAGGCCGCGGCTGTTGTGCTTGACCGGGCCGGCAACATGATCGCCGCCCAGCGCGATACCCTGGCCAGCCGCCATACCCTGGAAATCGCCGAACGCAAGGCCGGGCTGGTCGTCATGTCCGGCGTGGATTCCGGTGACATGCGCAAAAACCGCGACGACATCCGACCCGAATTGAACCAGATGCAGGGCATCATCGTGATGGACGGCGGGGTGCAGATTCGCGTTGCCGGATCCCTCGTGGGTGCTGTCGGCGTGTCCGGCGCACCGGGCGGCGACATCGACGCGGAATGCGCGCGCGGCGGCATCGACAAGGTGCGCGATATCCTCGACTTCGCGGATTGAGCGCTTGTCACGGCAGCTAAAATGACAAAAACCTGACAAAAAATTGCGTTTTATCGTATACAATTTTGTGTCAGATGAAATTAAAAAACGGCCCTAATATACTGTTTTATATAATTATTTTAATTCCCCCGTTCGGTCTTATTTTTAAAGTATGACTAACGGCCAGATTTCTCCGCTTAAATATACCGTGTATTGCCGACCATTGCCGCGGACCGGGCCGGTCCGCGCGGCATCGCGTATGAAGGAGAGTCCGCACCATGTCTTTGTTTCTGTCGTTCATGAACAACACGAAGATCCAAACCAAGATCTTCATCGGCTTCGGGATCGTCCTGGCCCTGTTGCTGGTCATCAGCGCAACCGGCGGCGTCAGCCTGCAGAGCGGCGAAAGCAACTTCACCCAGTACCGTGAGCAGGCCGCCCTGTCGAACCGGGCCGCCATGGTGCAGGCCACCTTGCAGAAGGCTCAACTGGCGGTCGGTGATTACATCACCCAATCGTCGGAGGACGCCATCGCGGAATTCGAGGATCGTATTTCCGAGACCATGAACTTGATCGAGACTCTGGACAGCCAGATTACCGACCCCAAGCGCAAGAAGACGATCACCAACGCCATCGAAAACCTGGGCACCTACCGGTCCGCGTTCGATCAGGTCACGTCCCTGCAGACCAAGCGGAACTCCATCGCCCAAAGCCGGATGGACGTCATCGGCCCGGATATGGAAGGCAAACTGACCGCCCTCATGCAGAAGTCCTATGACGAGACGGACGTGTCCGCCGCCTACCACGCGGCGAAGACCCAACGCTCGCTGCTGCTCATGCGCCTTTACGCGAACAAGTTCATCACGACCAACCAGCTCGACGATTTCGACAAGGCCATGGAAGCCGCCGCCGTGATGAAGGAAAACATCGCCGAACTGCAGAGCGAACTGTTCGACGAGGACCGCAAGGCCACCACCGCCGAGATCGCCACGATGCAGGAACAGTACGAAGCCGCGCTTACGGAAGTAAGCGAGATCATGGCCCAGCGCGACGAGGTCGTGCTCGGTACCATCGGCTTTGTCGGCCCCAATATCGCGGCCTTGATGAACGACCTGCGAAACGATCTGAAGACCGTTCAGGAAACCCTCGGGCCGGCCACCAGCAAGGCCATGAAGACGGCGATGATCGTGACCCTGGTGGTCGCCGGGGTCAGCGTCCTGCTGGGCGTTCTGGCGGCCCTGTTGATCGGCAAAGGCATCGCCCGGCCCGTGACCGCCCTGACGGCCGCCATGACGGCGCTGGCCGGCGGTGACAAGACCGTCGACATTCCCAGCCAGGAAAACGGCGACGAAGTCGGCGACATGGCGCGCGCCGTTCTGGTGTTCAAGGAAAGCATGATCAAGGCCGACGACCTTGCCGCCCGCGAACGGGAGGCCCAGAAACGGCGCGAGGAACGGGGCCGCCAGATCGAGGCCTTGACCGGATCGTTCGATTCCGACGTCTCGGCACTGCTGCAATCCCTAAGCACATCGGCGGCCGAGATGACCTCAACGGCGTCAACCATGTCCAAGATCGCCGACGGCACCAACGAACGAGCGGCCACGGTCGCCGGGGCTGCCGAACAGGCTTCGGCCAACGTGCAGACCGTCGCCACGGCGACAGAGGAGCTGTCCAGTTCGATCCAGGAAATCTCCCGGCAAGTCGCCCAATCGTCCAACGTCGCCGAACGGGCGGTCAACGAGGCCAACCACACGGACGCACAGATCCAGGGCTTGGCCCGCGCCGCCCACCGTATCGGCGAGGTCGTCAACCTGATCACCGACATCGCCGAGCAGACCAACTTGTTGGCGCTGAACGCCACCATCGAAGCGGCCCGCGCCGGCGACGCCGGCAAGGGCTTCGCCGTGGTTGCCAGCGAGGTCAAGAATCTGGCCAACCAGACCGCCAAGGCAACCGACGAGATCAGCCAGCAGATTGCCGATATCCAGGCGGAAACCAACGATGCCGTGCGGGCGATCAAATCGATCACCTCGACCATCAACGAGATGAGCGAAATCTCCAGCACCATCGCGTCGGCCGTCGAGGAACAGGGGGCGGCGACCAGCGAGATCGCGCGGAACGTGGAACAGGCCTCGACCGGCACCCAGGAAGTCACCTCCAACATCATCGAGGTGACCCATTCGGCGGGTGAAACAGGCACGGCCGCGACCCAGGTCACCAGCGTCGCCAGTTCCCTGAACACCCAGGCCGATCACCTGAAGCAGCAGGTCGAGAAGTTCCTGGAAGGGGTGCGGGCGGCCTAGACCGTCGGCCGGGCGTCGAACCCGGCCATGCCGGGGGCGGCCGCGGGCGTGTGGGCAACACTGTCCACCCGCGCCGCCGGCGGCCCTTCGTGGCATTGGTCGATCATCCGGTGGACGGCATCCGCATCGCCCGAGAACACGGCCTCGACCGTGCCGTCGCGGCGGTTGCGGACCCAGCCGGTCAAGCCCAGTGCCTGCGCCTGCTCACAGGTCCAACCACGGAACCACACGCCCTGGACCCGGCCGGAAATGACGACATGAACGGTTTCGGACATGGTGCCCCTCGCAACGCCTGACGATTAACTAATTTTTGCCCATCCTGTGCAATGCTTGGCCATCACTGCCGTCCAACGCAATCGATCAGATGGGAAATGCATCCGAATGTCCGGAAAATTGAGCCGCAGCAAATTCGACATGCCGGTCAACATGGCGGAAACGATCATGACGTTTCTGCAGCAAAATCCGATGTCCATGTTCAAGCTCACTGAAATCCGTGACGCCTATACGCTGATGCGCTTGGAGAACCTGGACAAGGAAGCCATTGAGGTCTCCGCCGAAGTCGATCCCGGAGGGATCAAAGGCGTGATCGACTACAATCTCAAAATGCTCAAGACCATGAGGGATCACGCCCATTCATTAAAGCGGCCGGACCTCCTGATCCACGTCCTGAAGAGCATCTACTACATCTCATTGAACCGAACCGATTTGAAGGTGCTCTGCGTCGGCCCGCGCACCGAAGCAGAGTTCTTCACCTTCATGGCCGAAGGTTTCCGTCCTGAAAACCTTACCGGTCTGGACCTGATGTCCTATTCAGAATTTGTCGATGTCGGTGACATGCACAACATGCCCTACAAGGACAACACCTTCGATATTGTGTTTATCGGCTGGACCCTGACCTACAGCAAGGATCTGCAACGTGTCGCCGACGAATGCGTCCGTGTGGCCAAGCCGGGCGGATACGTCGCGCTAGGTGTGGAATCCGTCGGCAACGGCAAGAAAAGCAGCGTGGTCGGCCATACTCTTTCGGATGCGATCAATCTCATATCCACCGATCAGGTCGTCGACTTGTTCGGTGACCACGTGCACGCCGTGCCGTTTCGTCACGACGTGCACCGGTCACTGCGCGATTCCATCGATATGATCATGGTCATCATCGAACTGAAATGATGGAAAAGGCGGCTATTCGAATTCCATGATGATCTGATCAACCATCAGGCTGTCGCCCGGCGCCGCTTTGATCTCCTTGACCACGGCGTCCTTTTCGGCGCGCATGACGTTTTCCATCTTCATGGCTTCGAGAACACAAAGTTCCTCGCCGGCCTTGACCTCCTGCCCGACCGCAACGGCAAGCGAGACCAGCAGACCCGGCATCGGCGACATCAGGAACTTCGACGTATCGGGCGGCTGCTTTTCCGGGATATGCCGGTACAATTCGGCCGTGCCGGGGCTCAGCACCAGGGCCCGCGATTCCGTCCCCGCATGGATGATGCGGTAGGCGATATCGGCACGCCCGACCTGGACGCTCTGCGGTTTGCCGTCCAGCGTCAGTTCCATCAAGGTGTCGCCAAGGCACCAATCCGTCCGCAATTCCAAGCTCTTGCCGCCATAGGTGACATCGTAGCCGCCGTCCGCGGGATCGACGCTGACCGGGTGCGGATCGCGGCCCAGCACGACCACCCAGTCGGCGGAAACGGCACGGGAATGGCCCTCGACCTGGCCGCTGATATCGGCGGCGCGGTCCTGATAGGCGCGGTGCATGGCGGCGGCCACCGCGACGCTCAGGGTCGGGTCGTCCTGCACGGCGTCCTTGGGGTTAAAGCCGTCGGGATATTCCTCGGCGATGAAGTTGGTGGAGAACTCGCCCGAGCGCACCCGCTCATGCGCCATCAGGGCCGACAGGAAGGCGATGTTGTTGGCGATGCCGGTGACCTGGAAGCGGTCCAGGGCCCGCGCCATCTCGTCCATGGCGGCGTTCCGGTCCTTGCCGTAGGTTACCAGCTTGGCGACCATGGGGTCGTAGAACATGGAAATCTCGCCGCCTTCGAACACGCCGGTGTCGACGCGCACGGTTTCCGTCTCGGCCGGCGGACGGTAACGCACGAGACGCCCCGTCGACGGCAGGAAGTTGCGGAACGGATCCTCGGCATAGATGCGGGCCTCGACGGACCAACCATTCAGCGGCACGTCTTTCTGGGCGAACGGCAGTTTTTCCCCCGCCGCGACGCGGATCATCAGTTCGACCAGATCCAGGCCGGTGATGAATTCGGTCACCGGGTGTTCGACCTGCAGCCGCGTGTTCATTTCCAGGAAGAAGAAATTCTTGTCCTTGTCGACGATGAATTCCACGGTCCCGGCGGAGCAGTAATCCACCGCCTGGGCCAGGGCCACGGCCTGTTCGCCCATGGCCTTGCGGGTCTTGGCGTCGAGGAACGGTGACGGCGCTTCCTCCAGCACCTTCTGGTGGCGGCGCTGGATGGAACATTCGCGCTCGTTCAGATAGACGCAGTTACCGTGCTTGTCGGCCAGAACCTGAATTTCGATGTGGCGGGGCTGGACGATGTATTTCTCGACGAACACCCGGTCATCGCCAAAGCTGGACGCGGCCTCGGACCGCGCACGTTGCAGGCCGTCGCGGCATTCTTCGTCGTTATGCGCGATGCGCATGCCCTTCCCGCCGCCGCCGGCGGACGCCTTCAGCATCACCGGATAGCCGATCTTGTTGGCGATCTCGACCGCCATGTCGGGGTCGGCGACTGCTTCCGTATGGCCGGGAACGACGCTGACCTTGGCCTTTTCCGCCAGTTTCTTGGATTCGATCTTGTCGCCCATGGCGTTGATCGCACCCACGGGCGGGCCGATGAAGGCGACCCCCTTCTTGGCCAGGGCTTCGGCGAACTTGGCGTTTTCCGAGAGAAACCCGTATCCCGGATGAACCGCGTCGGCGCCCGTCTGCTCGATGGCGGCCAGAATTTTGTCGATCACCAAGTAGCTGTCCGACGACGGCGAGGCGCCGATATGCACGGCCTCGTCGGCCATGTCGGCATGCAGGGCCAGCTTGTCCGCGTCGGAATAGACGGCGACGGTCTTGATCCCCATCTTCTTCGCTGTTTTCATGACGCGGCAGGCGATTTCGCCCCGGTTGGCGATGAGAATTTTTTTGAACATTATTCGGCCGGCCTTGTTTGTTATTTCCGTGTTTGAACCTGCGACGGCTCGTCCTTCTGGCCTGAAACGGCCAATCCAACCCCGCCATTGGTGTAACCGAATTCACACGCTATTGCAGCGCAAAATTCGGCTCCCCGCGTTGATTCTACTAGTAGAATCGGCCGTTCCGGACCTGTTCTCTGGTTGCGACGCCTAGTTCTTCCGGGTCAAGCCATCGAACAGCCCCATCACCCAGGCCGCGTGCAGCGCCAGCGGCGCGCCCCAGGCAACCATGGGATAGATGAACCACAACTGGTCCGGCGTTTTGAGGTAGTTCAAGGCGGCGCAGCCGATGATGGCGGTAAAGTATATCATCAAATGCAGGGCAAAGCCCCGGAGGCGAGAGCGGATGCGCGCGTCATCGCCGTCAGCGGCGGGGTCGTGATCGTTCATGGCGTGTCCTTCGTCTAGCCCTTAATCTAGGCCCGCGCCGCCGCCACTGCCAACACAGGAAGCCCTGATGACCGCAGATTCCAGCCCACCCCCCGGCCCAAAAGGCGCCCGACCCACCGCGTCACTCGTTGGATTGCTTGCGGGACCGGCACTGTGTTTGGCCTTGGCCGCCCTGCCAGCGCCCGAAGGGCTGGGCCGGGAGGCCTGGCTCACCGCCGGCGTCGCGATCTGGATGGCCGTTTGGTGGCTGACCCAGGCCGTGCCTCTGGCCGTCACCGCCTTGCTGCCGGCCCTGCTGTTTCCCATGCTGGGCATCGCCAAGGCCGCCGATGCGGCCCATCCTTATGCCCATCCCCTGGTGTTCCTGTTTCTCGGCGGCTTCGTCATCGCGCTGACCATCGAACGCTGGAACCTGCACCGCCGCGTCGCCATCGCAATCGTCACCGTCGCGGGCGTCCGCCCGGACCGCCTGATCGGCGGCTTCATGCTGGCCACGGCGGGGCTCAGCATGTGGGTATCCAACACGGCGACGACCCTGATGATGGTGCCGATCGGGCTCAGCGTCGTCGCCTTCATCGAAGGACACCGCCAGAACGGTGCGCCGCCCACGCCCGCGCAGGACCGTTTCGCCCGCGGCTTGTTGCTCGCCATCGCCTATGCCGCCAGCATCGGTGGCACGGCAACCCTGATCGGTACGCCGCCCAATGCCTTTCTTGCGGGATACCTGGCCCAGAACCATGGGGTAGACCTCGGCTTCGCGCGCTGGATGCTGCTCGGCATCCCCCTGGCAACCGTCATGCTGCTGGCGGCC
>DNMS01000432.1:1978-3930 GCA_003488105.1 Rhodospirillaceae bacterium | reverse complement strand
CCTCCAACCGCCATCCCCGGGACCTTTACAAGGACGGCCTGCAACGCGAACGGTTCCTGCCGTTCATCGAGACGTTCATCGATAAGATGGAGGTGATCGAACTGGATTCCGGCACCGACTACCGCCTGCAACGGCTTCAGGAACTGGACATTTACATCACCCCCAATTCAGCCGAAGCGGACAGAAAGCTTGAACAGGCCTTCCGCGACCTGACCGTGGGCATGGAGCCGCGGGCCGTGACGCTGGCCGTCAACGGCCGGTCGATCGACATTCCGCTGGCCGCCGAGGGCGTTGCCTTCACCACGTTTTCGGACCTCTGCGCACGGCCGCTGGGGGCCGGCGACTATCTGGCGATCGCGGAAAAGTTCCATTCCGTGGTGATGAACGGGGTGCCCAAACTGGGCCCGGATAAGCGCGACCAGGCCAAACGTTTCGTAACCCTGATCGACGCGCTGTACGATGCGCGCGTCAATTTCGTCTGCGCCGCCGACGCGCCGCCCACGGAGCTTTACACACAAGGAGACGGCGCGTTCGAGTTCGAACGCACGGTCTCGCGCCTGATCGAAATGCAGTCGCCCGAATACATCGCCCAGCCCCACGGCGGCGGTGTCTAGGGCAATTTGCCACCCGTGCCGCCCAGGCACAGGTGTCATGCGATTGAAAAATACAGATTGACCCGGAACCTTGTTCTGGTTTTCTTAAGGTCTGAACCTATATTAGGGTTCAGAGACCCCCTCCGAGGCTGGCCCCGATGCCGCTGGCCGGGGGAAGACGTTTCAAGGAGCTTTCAGGCAATGGCCGCCGATATGACCCCATTGATCGTGCCCGATACGGTGATCCCGGCGGGCCCCGAGGCAACCTCGTGGACGGACGTCGACCCGACTATCGACCTGTGGGCGGAGATCGACCGCCTGCGCAAGGAAAAGAACGCCGTCATCCTGGCCCACTATTACCAGGACCCGGAAATCCAGGATCTGGCCGATTTCGTGGGCGATAGCCTCGACCTGTCGCGCAAGGCGGCGGCCACGGAAGCCGACATGATCGTGTTCTGCGGCGTGCGCTTCATGGCCGAGGTCGCAAAGATCCTGAGCCCGACCAAGACCGTCGTGCTGCCCGATCTGGACGCCGGTTGCTCGCTCGAGGAAAGCTGCCCGCCGGACGACTTCGCCAAGTTCGTCGCCCAGCACCCGGACCACATCGTGGTCACCTACATCAATTCATCGGCCCGGGTGAAGGCCCTGTCGGACGTCATCGTAACCTCGTCCAACGCCGAACACATCGTGCGCAACCTGCCGGCCGACCGGCCGATCCTGTTCGCGCCGGACAAACATCTGGGGTCCTACATCCAGCGCCAGACGGGCCGCGACATGATTTTCTGGGACGGCGCCTGCATCGTCCACGACATGTTTTCGGAACGCGAGCTGGTCAAACTGAAGGCGCGCCACCCGGACGCCCCCGTCGCCGCCCACCCGGAATGCCACGAAGGCATCCTGAAGCACGCGGACCATGTCGGCTCGACCCGCTCGATCCTCGATTACGTGGTCGAGCATCCCGCCGATACGGTGATCGTCGCCACGGAACAGCACATCTTCCACCAGATGCAGAAGTCAGCCCCCGGCAAGACCTTTCTGGCCGCCCCCGGTGCGGACGGCACCTGCAACTGCGCCAACTGCCCCTATATGGAGCTGAACACCCTGGAAAAGCTGTACCTGTCCATGGTCAACGAAGCGCCCCGGGTGGAAATCAGCGAGGACCTGCGCCTCCAGGCCTTGAAGCCGCTGGAGAAGATGCTGGAGATGTCGCCGCCGGCCAAGGCAAGCCAGGAAACCAAAAGCCAGAACGGCAAAGGCAAGGCCGCGGCCTGATCGCCGCCGCCCGCCCTTCCCGCCGACAGCAGATGACCTTCGCCCCTCCCGATCCGGCCGACATCAAGGCCGCCGTCGATGCCGGCC
>DNMS01000432.1:0-1882 GCA_003488105.1 Rhodospirillaceae bacterium | reverse complement strand
CGAGGACATCGGCCAGGGCGACGTGACGACGCGCGCCACGGTGCCCGCCGGCACGCAACTGACCCTCGATCTCAACACCCGCCAGGACATCGTCGTCTGCGGCATGCCGGTGGCGCTCGACGTGTTTCGCCGCCTTGCCCCCGACGCCGTGGTCGAGGTCTTCGTCACCGACGGCGACCGCGTCGCCAAGGGCACCCATCTGGCGCGCCTTACCGGCACGGCCCAGGGCCTGCTGTCGGCGGAACGCACGGCCTTGAACCTGCTGCAGAAACTGTCCGGCATCGCGACCCTGACCCGCCAGTACGTCGACGCCATCGACGGCACCGGGGCGGTGCTGCTGGATACGCGCAAGACCATTCCGGGCCTGCGGGGCCTGTCGAAATACGCCGTGCGTGCCGGCGGCGGCACCAACCACCGCATGCGGCTGGACGACGGCATCCTGATCAAGGACAACCATGTCGCGGTCTGCGGCGGATCGGTCGGCGAGGCGGTGACGCGCGCCAAGGCGGCGAACACGGGGCTCGAGGTGCGCTGCGAATGCGACACGCTCGATCAGGTCCGCGAAGCGGTCGACGCCGGGGCGGACTCGCTGCTGCTCGACAACATGCCGCCGCCCGTGCTGCGCGAGGCCGTGGCCTGGGTCGCCGGGCGGGTACCGCTGGAGGCCTCCGGCGGGGTCAAGCTCGACACCATCCGCGCCATCGCCGAGACGGGGGTCGATTACATCTCCGTCGGCGGCATCACGCAGAGCGCGCCCGCCGTCGACATCGGGCTCGACCTCGCCGACTAAATCCAACTAACGCCGCACGCAGGCCGCCTGCGTGTTGTAGCGCACACCGACCCTGCCCTCGACGTCGGCAAAGCGATGGGCAAGATCGAGGATCGCCCTGCGGGCCGCATCCTCGCCGTGCACGTCCTTGTAGGGCGTCATCTTGGAGCGCGACAGCATCAACCCGGCGAAGCCTTCCGGCGTCAGCCGCCAGGTCCAGGGATGGACGATCTCGGTCACGTCCTGCGCCCAGTCGAGCGCATGCAGTTCCGCCATCAGGTTCCAACTGCGATAATTCCGCCAATAGCCCTCGACCGAGGTTTCGACCTCGGTCTCGAACGCCGCCATCAGCCGATCGTCATAGAGATCGCGGTTATTGTAGAGGATCACCATTACCCCGCCGGGCGCCAGGACGCGCGCCGCATCGGCATAAAACCGGGGGCGGTCGAACCAATGGGCCGCCTGCGCCGCCAGCAAAAGCCCCACGGCGCCATCGCCGAACGGCAGGACCTCGGCCGTGCCCTTGACCACCGAAACGTCCGGCCGGTCGGCCAGCGCCGCCGTGGCCTGCGCGCGCATGTCGTCGTTGGGCTCCACCACCTGGGCGGTCCAGACATCCCCGCCGCCCTCGGCCAGCGCCGTCATCATGGCCCGGGTCGAGATTCCCGTGCCGCCGCCGATATCGGCCAATAGACGCGGCACACCGGGGGTTTCCGCCCAATAGGCCCGCACCGCGGCGAGGGCTTCCGGCGGATAACTCGGGCGGAATTTCTCGTAGGTTTCGGCCAAGCCGGTGAAGCGGGCCGTGTTGTCCGGATGTGCGGAATCGCTCATGGCGCGACTATAGCGCCGCCCCCTCGCCGCGACATCTCCGGATACAATTCGGCGCGCAGAATTTTACCCGACCCGGCCGGAAGGGGCTTGCCGAGGAGAAATCACTGTGGGATATTGTATACCAGATTGTGACACCAAGAGGCGGGCAGCCGGTCCCGGTTGCCCTGGGGATCGTTTCGCGCTACGAACAGTTTGAGATTCTTGGGGTTCTTGGGGAGTTCCGGGACTAATCCCGCTGTCCTGATCCGGAATCCGGGAATTCACTTCACCACAAACGAC
>DNMS01000419.1 GCA_003488105.1 Rhodospirillaceae bacterium | reverse complement strand
CTTCGAATAGAGAAGGCCGGCCCGCCTGGGCCGGCCTTTTTCGTGGGCGCGGGGTGCATCCAATTGCCGTTCCACCTTCATGGCTCTGTCATCACGGATTCATCTTGAAAACCTATGGTCCCGGCAAGCGGCGATGGCGGCCGAACCCGGGGGGACGCGGGCATGCGGGACGCCTGACGCCGACGTCAACTCACAGTGCGGCCAATGAGGAGTCCCACGCGATGAACGAAGTGGCAATGATGTCCCGATATTACCTGAACCCCAGGCGCGAACCGCAGATGGACGATGTCCTGAGCGACCCCCTGGTCCATCTGGTCATGGCGCGTGATGGCGTGACCTTGGACGACATGCGCGACGTGGTGTCGTCGGCGCGCGCCCGGCTGTTGTTCCGCCAGATGTTGGCGGCGGAAAGTTCCTTCTAAAACTCCCTGGGAACACGGCCCCGCGGCCCGGCGGAAAAACCGCCGGGCCGTCGGTCGTTTTGCTTAGGCCAAACCCTGGGCCATCAGCTTGCTGAGCCGCCTGGAAAAGGCCTGGGCGTCGATCACCGGCTCGCCTTCCAGGATGCGTGCCTGATCGAGCAGCAGGAAGGCCGCGTCGTCCAGCGCCGTATCCTTGGCGTTCTTCGCCTCGGCCAGCTTGGCCAGCTTGCCGATCAGCGCGTGGTCCGGATTGATCTCCAGAATGCGCGGCGCCAATTCCCGCCCGTCCAGCTGCTTGTGCTGCTTCAGAAGCCGTTCCAGGTTGATGTCCATATCGCCGTCGTCGGCGACCAGGCAGACCGCACTGTCGGTCAGGCGTTCCGACGGGCGCACGTCCTTGACCTTGTCGCCCAGCGCCACCTTGAACGCGGCGATCAGCTGGTCCATGCCGGGGGCGGCAGGCTTGTCGTCGGCCTTGTCCGCATCGTCGTCAGCGGCGTTCTCGGCGTCTTTCGCCTTGGCGATCTTGGCCAGGTCGGCGCCGCCCCGGGTCGCCGACTTGAACGTTTTTTCCTGGAACGCGCCGACATGGGACAGCCAGAATTCGTCGACAGGGTCGGTCATCAGCAGGACCTCAACCCCCTTGGCCTTGAAGCCTTCCAACTGCGGGCTGGCGAGGGCCGCGTCCGGGTCTTCGCCGGAGATATAGAAGATCGCGTCCTGGCCGTCCTTCATGGCGGCGATGTAGTCGGCTAGGCTGATCCAGCCATCGCGTTCCGAGCTTTTGAAGCGGGCGAGCTCCAAAATCTTCTCGCGGTTGTCGCCATCTTCGTACAGGCCTTCCTTCAGCACGGGGCCGAAGGTTTCCCAGAACGTTTGATAATCCTCGGACTTTTTCTCGGCCGACTTCTTCAGTTCGCCGAAGATGCGCTTGGTCAGGCCCTGGGAAATTTTCGCGACCACGGGGTTGTGCTGCATCATTTCGCGGCTGACGTTGAGCGCCAGATCTTCCGAGTCCACGACCCCCTTCACGAAGCGCAGATAAGGCGGCAGCAGCCCCTCGCAATTGTCGGTGATGAACACCCGCTTCACGTACAGCTTCACCTGTCCCGTGCGGTCCGGGTGGAACAGGTCGAACGGCCGCATGGACGGGATGAACAGCAGGTTGGTGTAGCTGACCACGCCCTCGACCCGGTTGTGCAGGGTCATCCAGGGGTCGTCGAAGGCATGGGCCGCGTGGTGGTAGAATTCCGTGTATTGCTCGTCCGTCACGTCCTTCTTGTCGCGGGTCCAGATCGCCGACGCCGTGTTCAGGGTCTTTTCCGCTGTCTCCTTGCCGTCGCCGGCCAGGACGATGGGAATACCGATATGGTCCGAATAGGTCCGCACGATGTGTTCGATGCGGGCGGGCTCCAGATATTCCTTTTCGTCTTTCTTCAGATGCACGATGACGTCGGTGCCGCGGGCCTCGCGCGCCGCATCCTCGATGGTGAATTCACCACGCCCGTCGGACGCCCATTTGAAGGCCGTGTCGGTACCGGCCTTGCGGGTCACGACCTCGACCAAATCGGCGACCATGAAGGCGGAATAGAAGCCGACGCCGAACTGCCCGATCAGCGATACCGCCTTATCCTTGTCTTTCTTGCCGTCGCCGGAAAGTCCTTCGACGAAAGCCTGCGTGCCCGACCGCGCGATGGTGCCCAGGATGCCGGTCAGCTCGTCCTTGTCCATGCCGACGCCGTTGTCGGACACGGTCAGCGTCTTGGCTTTCTTGTCTAATGACAGGGTGATGCGGAACCCGGGATCGCCCTCGATCAGCTTGGGTTCGGTCAGCGCCCGGTAGCGCAGCTTGTCGCAGGCGTCGGAGGCGTTGGAGATCAGCTCGCGAAGGAAGATTTCCTTCTGGCTGTACAGTGAATGGGCGACGATATCGAGAAGCTTACCCACTTCCGCCTGAAAGGCATGGGTTTCGATTTTGGTTTCCGTGGTCATGGCGCATTTACCCCCAATTCGTGGTCGCGGGGCGCCGGTTTCGGCGCGTCTTGCTCTTGGAGGGCGAGATATGTGACGCTGGGCCAAGGTTTGCAACCCCCGAAATCGGAGGCGGCACCATGGCGGAAGACGATCCCTTCGCGAACAAGCACCGGCGCCTGCTGGACGAAATCGCGCAGGACGCCCGCGACACGGCGTTCTGGACCGGGCGCGAGGCGTTCTCGGACAACACCATGGCGGCCATGGCCGCCGTGCCCCGTCATGAATTCGTGCGGGATGGGGACGAAGTCGTGGCCTATATCAACCGCCCGCAGCCGATCGGCCATGGTCAGACCATTTCCCAGCCTTATATCGTGGCCTTGATGACCGATCTGCTGGACCTCGACGGCACGGAAAAGGTGCTGGAGATCGGTACCGGGTCCGGCTATCAGGCGGCCGTGCTGGCCCATGCCGCAGCCCGGGTGTTCACGATCGAGGTCGTCGAGGAATTGGGGCGGGCGGCGGCGGACCGTCTGGCGGCCCTGCATTACGGCAATGTGTTCGTGCGCATCGGCGACGGCTATCAAGGCTGGCCCGAGGAAGCGCCCTTCGACGCCATCATCGTGACGGCGGCGCCGGAGCGAATCCCCGAAGCGTTGATCGCCCAACTGCGCCCCGGCGGGCGCATGATCGTTCCCATCGGCCGCGCCCATGACCGCCAGACCCTGACCCTGGTGGTCAAGGACGCGGACGGCAAGGTCACCGTCGACAGCGTCCTGCCCGTCGCCTTCGTGCCGATGGTGAAGGGAAAACAGCCGGACTAACGCCCTTGCGCCGGGCCGCCGACGGGGCGACATTTAACGCACCATGGAACTTTCCACACAGCGCCAGCGCATCATCGCCGTCCTGGGCCCGACCAATACGGGGAAGACCCATCTGGCTATGGACCGTCTGCTGGCCTATCCGTCCGGCATCATCGCCTTCCCCCTGCGCCTTTTGGCGCGGGAAAACTATGACCGGGCGATCAAGAAGAAAGGCAAGGGGCAGGTCGCGCTGATTACTGGCGAGGAAAAGATCCTGCCCGAAGGGGCGCGTTATTTCCTGTGTACGGTCGAAGCCATGCCGCTCGACCGGCCCGTGGATTTCCTTGCCGTTGACGAAATCCAGATGTGCGCCGACCCGGACCGGGGGCATATGTTCACGGAACGGCTGCTGAAGGCGCGGGGGCGGTTCGAGACCATGTTTCTGGGGGCGGAAACCGTGCGCCCTTTGATCCAGCAACTGGTGCCCGAGGCCGAATTCATGACCCGCCCGCGCATGAGCGTGCTGCGCCATTCGGGGCACAAGAAAGTTACCCGCCTGCCGCCGCGCTCCGCCGTCGTCGCGTTCTCCGCCGCCCAGGTCTACGGCCTGGCCGAACTGGTGCGCCGGCAGCGGGGCGGCGCCGCCGTGGTGCTGGGGGCGCTCAGCCCGCGCACCCGAAACGCCCAGGTCGCCATGTATCAGGCGGGCGATCAAGTGCAATAGAAACATCAGGCGGAAGCCTCCGCTAAAGGTTCATTTTCCCTTTCCGGTACGTTTTCAAAACGCACATAAAATTGGCCGTCCTTTTCATCTCCGACATAAACCTCTAAAAAATCCACGGGTGAATCTTTCAAGGCATTTGCCAGCCAAGCAACCAAGGTTTCTTTATCCTCTACCATATCGCTCTTACTCCCATAGTTGATTAACGATGTCCCATTATTATGGGATTATGTCGGACATATCAAGCCAAAAAGTTTCTCCCAGTCAAACGGCTGGTCGCAATGAAAAACGGGTTCGACCGCGGCCAGACCATCCATCTTCAGGTCTACCGCGTCTTTCGCCCGATACAGGAAACACTCCGACGGTTCCAGTGCCGACCGCTGGCGTTTAATCAAAATCCAGCAGCTAGCGTGGTCATGCCGAGCCAGCCACGCAACTTGCGACGGTTGCAAGGTGACAGCATTGCCTGTCAGATATTTCAGTTCGACCAGATGAAACGCGCCAGACTCATCACAGATCAAAAGGTCCGGGATACCGGCACCGACCCAGTTCTCAATCCGGGTCAGTAACAGTTTCCGGCTCGACCTCTGCGCCGCTTCCTTTATCTGCTTGTAAAAGCCGCTTTCTCGCTTTGTTGCGATTACTGGGGTTTTCATCTTCCGGCGTGATGTTGATTGTGACTGGGGCATAGCTCTGCTTGAGTTCCTCTAACGCTTTCAAAACATCCTCTTTGCTCATACTGTCGATAGAGCCATGACGGATTTCTGATTTGTTTACGTATATGTCCCCCTGCGCCTGTCCCCGTCTGTACTCAGCCTGCACGGCAGCACTGTATGCACCGTTTTGCAAAGCCAAATCTCGTATGTTCTGCAAATCCCTGACGTGCCGGTGAAAGGTGATGCCATACTTTTCATCAAGTTCCCGCCGATAAGATTGTATAGCCGCCACGACATGGGGCGATATATGCGGGTTCGTCAGTTCATACGCCCTGCTATGTGCAGACGTTACAGCGTATCCAGCATTGATAGCCGCTTCGCGTAGTGTAATCTGCCCGTCTTTACTCACCAGTTCCTTTACAAAAAGTTCCTGCTTGCGAGTCAGGGGCTGATCCACGCCAGCCGGTGGTCTGCCCCGCCGTTCTCTTGGTTTACCTGTTATCTTACCCGCCGCTACTCTTGCCATAATACCACCGTTAAAAAGGTCACGTTCGGGTATTAGTAACGCATTACACTATATAGAGCAAAAAATATTTTTTATAAAAACCAAAATTTCAGTCAATAAGGCCGTTTTCCTGTTTAAGTAAGTGTAACGACCTTGTTTTAATAGCGTTACATTACTGCGTTACAAAAAAGTATTATGTTTTTCATACCTTTAACATACAGTGTAACGCTGTAACGCTTGTAACGCTTACTTTTACTTAAAAATATTTTTTTATTTTTTGAG
>DNMS01000304.1:5977-9390 GCA_003488105.1 Rhodospirillaceae bacterium | reverse complement strand
GTTCAAACTTCTCTTTCGCCATTGTTCGGTCTCGTCTGTCTGGTGTTACGTGAGAACTGTTTGGTATCGCTCGACGCCCGAAAGCGCCTTGAAAATGCTCCTGCTGTCCCCTTGCCGGGCCACGCCGCCAAAAAGGTTGGAGCGGGTGAGGGGAATCGAACCCCCGTCGTAAGCTTGGAAGGCTTCTGCTCTACCATTGAGCTACACCCGCTTGGCGTCGCGCCGCCTTGCAAGCCCGTCCGCCCTAACATGGGACTTGAGTTCAACTCTTTCTATTCGCCGCACCGCACTCTTCTTAAACGCCGTCTTATCCGCTCACCGCGCCTGTCATCCTGGCAGTTCACCAACCGGACCCAGGCCCCGATTCGATGCGTCAACCCCCGGCAACGAGATGGTGGAGGGGGTTGGATTCGAACCAACGTAGGCATACGCCAACGGGTTTACAGCCCGTCCCCTTTAGCCACTCGGGCACCCCTCCTGGGACCCGTTCTCCGGAATTTCGCAGCACCACGGTGAAATCTGCCCGGCCGGCACGCCGGACGGACCGTGGGAATACGAGGAATAGCAACCAGTTGTCAACGCCAAAACATAGTAAAATAGCCCGCCGGCCCCTCCCCTTCTCTTAATCAAGAGAGGCTTCCAGCAGACTTCAATTGTGGTTTCATGTTAAATCCCCCCATGAGCAAGCGCAAGCCCCACCCAAAGGCCCGTTTCCGGGCGAAACCCGAGGACAGCCACGCCCCCCGCGGCGCCGGCCGCGCGGCCTGGATTTACGGTCGCCACGCCGCCCTTGCGGCCCTCCTGAACCCCAACCGCGCCATTTCCCGCATCGTCGCGGCCCCCGGCCAGGCCGATGAGGTCACCGCGGCACTCCGCGCCAAGGGAGCCCCGCCAGGCCGCCCGGCCCCGGAAACCCTGGATCGGCGGGACATCGACGCCCTATTGCCCCAAGGCGCCGTGCACCAGGGGCTGGCCGTGCTGGCGCAGCCCCTGGACACGCCGGCGGTCGAAGACATTTGCGCCCAGGTGGCCAATACGGCCAATGCCTTGGTTCTGGTACTTGATCAGGCCACCGATCCGCACAACGTGGGCGCAATCCTGCGTTCGGCGGCGGCGTTCGGCGCCCTGGCGGTGATCGTTCAGGACCGCAACGCGCCGGAAGCCACGGGCACCCTGGCCAAGACGGCCTCGGGCGCGCTCGAAACCGTGCCTTTGGTCGTCGCCACCAACCTGAGCCGCGCCCTGGAACAACTGCAGGCAGGCGGATTTTGGTGTCTCGGCCTGGATGGCGAGGCCCAGACCCTGATCGGCGACGCCGATCTGTCCGGGCGCATTGCCCTGGTCTTGGGCGCCGAGGGTGCGGGCCTGCGCCGCCTGGTCAAGGAACATTGTGACCTTTTGGTCCGGATTCCCATCCAGTCGGCCATGGAAAGCCTGAATCTGTCCAACGCGGCGGCCGTCGCCCTTTATGAAGCCGCCCGGCGACGTCCGGTCTTGCCTCCGGGTAGTCAATAGGCGTACATATCGCGAAGTTCTAATAAGGGGGGAAGCCCCGCCTTCTTTGGGGGAAGAACGAAGCGGTGTTTCGCAAAAGGCTGCCGTTGTCTGATTTGACGGCGCCGCTGACCGACGTGCTGGACCACTGGCGCGCGCGGGGCGGCGAAGATTTGGCTTGTGCCTGGTCCCAATTCGAAATGCATTTCCTGCCACCGCAGGTGTTGCCGACGACCCTGGTGATCGACGTGTTCGACGACGTGAATGCGAACAAATACCGTTTTTGGGGCAGCAAGATGACGCTGATCCACGGCAAGGATATGACCGGCAGGAGCCCTTACGAGCTGTCCCCCCCTGAACTCGCCGAGGATCTGCGCAAGCAACACCTGGAAATCCGCGAAAATCGTGCCGCCTGCGCCCATGTTCTGGGCTTCGCGCTCGAAAGCGGCCTCACCCAGACCCATACCATCCTGCGCCTGCCGTTGTCGGACGACAGCCAATCGGTCAGCCATATCGTCGGCGTGGTCTGGTATTCACCAGAGACCCTGAAGCGGCTGGAGAAGAAAGGCCTGGGCAGCCTGTTCGGCCCCTGAGGCAGGGCCACACCGCCAAGGCCTAGTCAGCCAAGGGGCGCACGTTCATTCCCCGTAGCCGATCTGCGAGAACCCCCATGACATGAAGCGCGAAGAACGGCGTATTCTGGATCATGAAGGTGAAACCACGACGGTCGATGGGAATGACTTCGCAATCGGTGACCGCCGTCACGGTGGCGCTGCGCGGACTGTTGTCGACCAGGGCCAATTCACCGACGATGCAGCCCGGCCCGGCCTGCTCCAGCACGTGGTTGCGGACCATGATCTCCATATCACCGGACTTCACGACATACATCAGATCACCCGGATCACCCTCGCGGAACAGAACGTCCCCGGCCTTGAGGGCCCGCACTTCCTCGTCGCCCCGGAACATCTTCGTGAAATCAAATCGTTCGGACATGCCGACCTTCCCCCTTATGCCGCAGAATTGCGGATTGGCGACGTTTCTACGACGTTTTTGTTGCGTTTTTTTGACTTAATTGTCCAGGAGACCGGACCGGCCCTCCATACTTGTGCCGCAAGGGGGCTTGAGAGTATACGTGGCGCGCAAGACGGGTGTCCGGGTTCCGTCGGGCCGGGTCCCTGGGGCCGCTCTCTCCAAGAAGACGCCCGGAACCAGGCACCGCCGCCTTAAGCCGGCTTAGCTCAGTTGGTAGAGCACCTGATTTGTAATCAGGGGGTCGGGGGTTCGAGTCCCTCAGCCGGCACCACTGGAGCTTTCTCTACAAAGTAGCGAATTTGAAACAGCTGCAGATGTGCCTGTGCATGGTGATCGTGCAATCGAAATTGCTGTGACCACACCGTGACATTCCTGCCCTTCCAGGTCGGACATCATCGCAATGATGAGGCGGTCAGGAAGGACAGGGGCGGGGGATTTCGAGATGGGAGCCAATTAAGATTTCGGGAGGCGGCGCATCTCAGGCGGAGTCNNCTGATTTGTAATCAGGGGGTCGCGGGTTCGAATCCTGCAGCCGGCACCACCCCTCCCATAAGTCTGGCCTGATTATTGCGTGCAAACGCTCTAATATACGTGCATGACATCACGGTAGGCAGCATTCGCGTCGAGCCCAGCCTGGGAGGCATCAATTGAGTTCCGAATATCGACGGCGAAACATGATTTCTGCCGTAATCGGATTGGCGATTCTGTTCCTCGTACCGGTTCTGGATGCAGCAACCGGCGGAAAGGCCCATGCGGCCCCCAAGCGGGTTCTGATGATCAGCTCCTACCATCCGTCGTTTCCGACTTTTTTTGATCAGATCGAGGGTGTCCGCGCAGGCTTCAGAGACACCGGGTTCCAAAACGACGAGATCGTCCTGGATATCGAA
>DNMS01000304.1:5460-5784 GCA_003488105.1 Rhodospirillaceae bacterium | reverse complement strand
TCATGGACAGCAAGCGCTTTTCAGGCCGCGAGCAGATTGCCCGGTTCGCGGAGACGCTCGCCCATAAAATTCAGCAGAGCCCACCCCACGACGTCATCGTCGTCGCCGACGACAACGCGCTTCGGTTCGCGCTGCAAAATCACAGCGGTCTCTTGAACAACCTTCCCGTGGTGTTTCTCGGCGTCAACAACCGGGATCTGGCCGTCAAGCAGAACGCAAACCCCAAGGTTACGGGAGTTGTCGAAGCCCTCTCCCTGTCAGACACATTGCGTGTCATCGAAAAGCTGACGAAAAAGTCGGATTCCTTTTTCGTCGTTGGCGCCG
>DNMS01000304.1:5003-5180 GCA_003488105.1 Rhodospirillaceae bacterium | reverse complement strand
TTTTCGTCGTTGGCGCCGGCAACAGGACAAGCCAGGCGAACATCGAGACATTCAAACAGGAAAAGTCCGTCCTTACCCGCATGACCGGCCACGTTCTGTCTTTATACGATTTTACATATGAGGAACTGGCGGAGCGCCTTCGCCAAATCCCCGCGACCTCGGCCGTTCTTCTTTTCC
>DNMS01000304.1:4331-4861 GCA_003488105.1 Rhodospirillaceae bacterium | reverse complement strand
TGCCGTTCTTCTTTTCAGCGCCTACCGGGACAAGGAAGGCGCGACCAAGTCCTATCAGGAGGGGTTGGCATTCATCCGTGCCAATACATCGGCGCCGATCTACACCCTCTGGGAGCACGGAATGGGCCACGGCGTCCTCGGCGGGAAATTGATCAGCCACTTCGAACAGGGATATGTGGCAGCGCGTCTGGCAGCGCGCATCCTGAACGGGACGTCACCGGCAGACCTGCCGGTCATCACGAACAGCCCTAATGTATTTACGTTCGATTATAATATCATGCGCGAACACGGCATTTCGGACGCGGATTTGCCGGCGGGGGCAAAAATCATTAACGCCCCGGTCGCCTTGCTTGATCGATACAAGAACCTGCTGCCCTGGCTGGCCGCATTCTTCCTGCTGCAATCAATCGTCATCGGCTTTCTTATCATCAACATCCGCCACCGCCGCAAGGCTGAAAAACGCGCCCACGCAAGCGAAGCGCGGTTCCGGGACTTGGCCAAATCGTCGTCGGACTGGTTCTGGGAAATGG
>DNMS01000304.1:0-4098 GCA_003488105.1 Rhodospirillaceae bacterium | reverse complement strand
ACTGGTTCTGGGAAATGGACCAAAACCTTCGCTTTACCTACCTGTCCGAGCGTTACGAGGAATTGAGCGGCTACAAGATCGCCGACCGCATCGGCACCACACGGCAGGTTTCCGAGAATTCCTCGACGCCAGAATCACAAGCGGCCTGGCAACAGCATCTGGACGACCTGATCAATCACCGACCATTCAAAAATTTCGAATACGCCAGCAACGCGACAAGTGACGGGTCCTCCAGGTGGGTCCGTATCAGCGGCGTGCCCATCTTCGATAACAACGGCACGTTTGTCGGCTACCGGGGCGTCGGATCAGACATCCGGAAAGAGGTCGAGGCCAAGCAGGAAATCACCCGGGCGCGCGAACAGGCCGAGATGTCGAACCGGGCGAAAAGTGAGTTCCTGGCGCATATGTCGCACGAGCTGCGGACGCCCTTGAACGGCATCATCGGCTTTTCGGAAATGATGAAGAAAGAACTTCTAGGCCCCTTGGGCCAGCTAAAATACAAGGAATACGCCGCCGATATTTCCGATGCCGGCACGCATTTGCTGGACCTGTTGAACGAGATTCTTGACCTGTCGCGGATCGAAGCCGGCTTCGTCAACCTGGAAGAAAGCAACGTCAGTTTGGAGGACGTCATTTCGGCGACCGTCCGCTGGACTTCGGGCACCGCCAACGCACGGACCGTCAAGGTGCTTTCCAAGCTGCCTCCCAACCTGCCCTTCCTGCGGGGTGACGAACGGCGCTTGAAGCAGCTTTTCATCAATCTGCTCGCGAACGCCATCAAGTTCACAGGACCAGGCGGCAAGGTCAGTATAACGGCGGAGGTTTCCAAGAACGGTGACCTCTTGGTCGATATCACGGATAACGGCATCGGAATCGCGGAAAAACACCTTGATCTCATCCGCGAACCCTTTGGCCGCGTGGCAACCAGTCAGGTACGCACCTTCGACGGTGTCGGTCTGGGGCTTTCCATCGCCGACAAAATCATCGGCATGCACGAGGGCCGACTGGACATTCACAGTATCGAAGGCGAAGGTACGCGGGTTTCCGTAACCTTTCCCAAGGATCGGGTCATCCGCCAACGCCTGCCGGCAATCGAGGGCAGGCAAGGCGCCTGACCCCGCGCCGTCTTCCGCCCCCCCCGATTGACCGCGCCTATTGACCCCATTGGGCAATTCTGGGACAAACCCGGCGCGCCTAGAGGTGCCCAAATCTTTCCCTTAAGCCTTCTCCGGACCGGACGACCCATGAACCTGTTCCAGCATTTCCAGGCCGAAGTGACGCGCCAGATCGACGCCCTGACCGCCGAAGGCGTCCTGCCCGCCGGATTGGACACCGCGCGCCTCACGGTCGAGCCGCCGCGCGACACCAGCCATGGCGACATCACCACCAACGCGGCCATGGTCCTGGCCAAGCCCGCGGGTATGAAGCCCCGCGACATCGCCGACCTGCTGGCAGCCAAGCTGGACAACCTGCCCGAGGTCACGGAAACGGCGGTCGCCGGCCCGGGATTCATCAACATGCGCCTGGCCGATACGTTCTGGCAGGCGCGGCTGGCGGAAATTCTGACCACGGGCACCCCCTACGGCAATTCCGATTTCGGCAAGGCCGCCGGCAAGGTCAACGTGGAATATGTGTCCGCCAACCCGACCGGGCCGCTGCACGTGGCCCATGCCCGGGGGGCGGTGGTCGGCGACGTTCTGGCGCGGCTGTTGAAAAAAGCCGGCTATGACGTGACCACGGAATATTACATCAACGACGCCGGGGCCCAGGTCGAGACCCTGGCCCGCTCCGCCTACCTGCGCTACCGCGAGGCCTTGGGCGAGACCGTCGATGAAATCCCCGAAGGCATGTATCCGGGCGAATACCTGATCCCCGTGGGTCAGGCCCTGGCCGAAGCCGATGGCGACAAGTGGCTGACCGCCGACGAGGACGCCTGGCTGCCCCATGTCCGCGAATTCACCGTGGCGCGCATGATGGCCCAGGTGAAGGAAGACCTGGCCGCCCTGGGCATCCAGCAGGATGTTTATACCTCGGAAAAGGAACTGGTCGCCGCCGGTGCCGTCGACGCGGTCTATAAGACGCTCTCCGACCGCGGCCTGATCTATACGGGCGTGCTGGAGCCGCCCAAGGGCAAGCCCGCCCCCGACGATTGGGAACCCCGCCCCCAGTCCCTGTTCCGCGCCACCCAGTTCGGCGACGACATTGATCGCCCACTGAAGAAGTCGGACGGATCCTGGACCTATTTCTCCAACGACATCGCCAACCATTTGGACAAGTTCAAGCGCGGCTTCACGCAGATGATCGACATCTTCGGCGCCGACCACGGCGGCTATGTGAAGCGTATGAAGGCGGCCGTTACCGCCGTGTCCGAGGGCAAGGCCGAACTGGATATCAAGCTGTGCCAGATGGTGCACCTGATGAAAAACGGCGAGCCCATGCGCATGTCCAAGCGCGCCGGAAACTTCGTGACCCTGCGCGACCTGATCGACGAAGTCGGCCGTGACGTCGTGCGTTTCCTGATGCTGACCCGCAAAAGCGACACCCAGATGGAATTCGATCTGGCCAAGGCCGTCGAACAGTCACGCGACAATCCGGTGTTCTATGTCCAGTACGCCCATGCGCGCTGCCGCTCGGTGCTGCGCTCCGCCCCCGACGAACTGGCGGGCCTGGACACCTCGGCCGAGGCCCTGGCTCAGGCCGACCTGTCCTTGCTGGCCGATCCGGCGGAACTGGATCTGGTCAAGATCATGGCCGCCTGGCCCCGCATCGTCGAACAGGCGGCGGAAGCCCACGAACCGCACCGCGTCGCCTTCTACTTGAACGACGTGGCGTCGGCCTTCCACGGCCTGTGGAACATGGGTAAGGACGACACCAGCCTGCGTTTCATCCAGACAGACACGCCTGAGATATCACGCGCCCGCATGGCCCTGGTGCAGGCAACGGCGACGATTATCGCGTCCGGCCTTGATGTTCTGGGTGTGACGCCGGTCGAAGAACTGCGCTGACGCCCTGCCCTGATCTGGGTTAACATCGGGGTATGAAAAGCCCGTTTACCAAGAAACAGCTGGTCCAATACCGCGAACGCTTGGAAGTGCTGATCGACGAATTGGACGCCCTCGATTCCATGACCAAGGAATCACGCCGGCCCGTGGAGTTGGACCAGACCACCCAGGGCCGCCTGTCGCGCATGGACGCCCTGCAGGTCCAAGCCATGCAGGAGGCCACCGCCGACCGCCGCCGCTCGGAAAAGGCGCGCGCCAGGGCGGCGCTGGAACGCATGGACGCGGGCGATTACGGATATTGCGTATCCTGCGGCGAGGACATCCCCGCCAAGCGCCTGGATCACGACCCGTCGACGCCGACTTGTGTTGATTGCGCCTGACGGCGCGTGACGCGCTAGCCGAGGGGCCGGCGGGCGAGCAGGCGGAACCGCCCGGCCAACAGAATGATCGAAATCGCGCTGGCCCCCATCACCGTCCAGATCAGCCCCTGAACCCCATGGTCCAGCGGGATCGCCATCCAATAGGCGACCGGCACCATGATGCCGCCGTAGCAGGCGATCTGGCAGATCATGGGCGCCCAAACGTCGCGCCGTCCCCGTAAGGCCTGGGCCATCACGGCCTGACCGCCGTCGAGCACCAGGACCCCTGCCACGACCACGACCAGGGAACGCGCAATCGGCACCAAGGCCGGGTCGGCGGTGTAGAACCCGACCAGCACATCCGCCTGGAAAAAGATCAACAGACCGATACAGCCGGCCAACACCGTATTGGCGCCCAGGCCGGTCCAGCCCGCCAGTTCCATATCGGCCCGGTCGCGCCGCCCGAAGGCGATGCCGACGCGCACGCTGGTCGCCCCGCCGATGCCGATGGCGACCATGAAGAACAGGGCCAGCAGATTGAAGGCGATGCCGTAAGCCGCCGCCGACAGTTCGCCCAGCCATCCGGCGAACAGGATCATCGCCGTGAAGGCCGCCGATTCCGCCGCCATGCCCAAACCCGTGGCATAGCCGATGCGCCGCTGGATGCGCCCCGCCGCCGGGTCCGGATCAGGCTTTCGCAGGCCGAAGCGGTCGCGGTCCGGCAGCCACCACACATA
>DNMS01000119.1:2892-3119 GCA_003488105.1 Rhodospirillaceae bacterium | reverse complement strand
TCCGGCAGACGCAGAACCTCAAGCGCCCGCGCGCGGTGGGGCAGGCGGCGGATGAAGCCCCGTTCCTCCAACCCCGTGATGAGGCGGTGGATGCCCGATTTGGAGCGCAAGTCGAGGGCTTCCTTCATTTCCTCGAACGACGGAGATACGCCGGATTCATTGAGCTTTTTGTCGATGAACACGAGAAGTTGGTACTGCTTTTTGGTGAGCATGCTGTCTCCGCCCCT
>DNMS01000119.1:2257-2614 GCA_003488105.1 Rhodospirillaceae bacterium | reverse complement strand
GTTTCGCGGAAATACAACCGCGAACAGTATGATGCAACCTGAATATACACCATATGTTCTACTTTAGTTCACGTATCGTGTCAACTTTGAATCGGATTGGTGGGGGACATATCGCGGCAAGGGGCGGTCAGGGGAGGCTTAGAACCGAAGGGCGCCGAAGCCGAGGGGCAGGATACGCACCAGATCCCCGGCCTTGGCGGGCTGGGCGCCGATGTCGCGGATGATCAGGCAGTCGGCCTTGGTGAAGGCCGCCAGCATGGCGCTGTCCTGGCGGGGAAAAGCGGTCGCCACGGCACGGCCGTCAGCCGCGGTTTCCAGGCTGGCCCGCATGTAGTCCTCGCGCTTGCCGTTGGCGGG
>DNMS01000119.1:1803-2082 GCA_003488105.1 Rhodospirillaceae bacterium | reverse complement strand
GTGCCGTCGATATGGCCGAAAATCAGCGGTTTTCCCGGGCGCATGGCGATCTTGTAGAAATCCAGTTCGAACCCGCGCCCGCCCAGCACCTGGCGCACCAGATCATGGTCGCCGACCGACGCCCCGCCCATGGTCACCAGAAGGTCGGCGCCGCGCGCCCCCGCCAGCGTTTCCGCCAAGCTTTCCGGGGTGTCGCGGGCAATGCCCAGGCTGACCGGCTGGCCGCCCATCGCGGTGATATAGGCCGCAAGGGCCAGGCTGTTGGAGGAAATGATCTGG
>DNMS01000119.1:0-1546 GCA_003488105.1 Rhodospirillaceae bacterium | reverse complement strand
CCGGGCCGACGGGCTGGCCCGGCATCACGACCTCGTCGCCCGTGGCGACGAAGGCGACGCGGGGCCGGCGGCGCACCATCAGCCAGGGAACGTTCATCGCGGCGGCCAATCCGACGCCGCGCGCGGTGATGACCTGCCCGGCGCTCAGCAGCACCTCGCCTTCCTTGAAATCAAGCCCTGCCGGGCGCACGAACTCGCCCTTTTCGGCGGGTTTTTCGGTCACCCGCACGGTGTCGCCGTGGCGTTCCGTGTCTTCCTGGATGACGATCGTGTCGGCCCCTTCGGGCAGGGCGCCGCCGGTGAAGATGCGGGCCGCCTGACCGGGGGCGAGGGCGCCTGAGAAGACATGACCGGCGGCGGCTTCGCCGATCACCGTCAGATCGGCGGGAATGGCCGCCAGGTCGTCCCAGCGCACGGCATAGCCGTCCATGGCCGAGACGGCGGTGGGCGGATGGGTCAGGGTCGAAGCCACGTCCTGCGCCAGCACCCGGCCGAGGGCCGCATCCAGCGAGATCTGTTCCGCCGGCAGCAGGCCGCAGCCGGCGGAGACTTTTTCCAAGGCGTCGATGACGGACAGCATGGCGGCGGGTTTCCTGGTGTTTTATGCGGCGTCGAAGGTGCCGGACTTGCCGCCGGATTTATGGGTCAGACGCACGTCCTCGATCCGCATGCCCCGGTCGACGGCCTTGCACATATCATAGACCGTGAGGGCAGCGACGGTGACCGCCGTCAGGGCCTCCATCTCGACCCCCGTCTGGCCGCTCAGGCGGCAGGTCGCGGTGATATCCACGGCATTGCGCGCCGGATCACAGGTCAGGTCGACCTTGACCGAGGTCAGCATCAGGGGATGACACAGCGGGATCAGGTCCGGCGTGCGCTTGGCGGCCATGATGCCGGCCAATTGCGCCACGGACAGCACGTCACCCTTCTTGACGCCCCGGTCCAGGATGCGCTGCAGGGTTTCCGGCGCCATGATGACGCTGCCCTTGGCCGTGGCGGTGCGTTCCGTCGCGTCCTTGGACGAGACGTCGACCATCACGGCGTTGCCCTCGGCGTCCAGATGGGTGAAATCGTCGGCCATGCCCGCCTATCCTTATGCTTGGTCTTAGGCCGCCGCCCGTGCGGTCGACAGCAGGGTGCGCGTGGCGTTTTCGACGTCGTCCTGACGCATCAGGGATTCACCGATCAGAAAGCAGCGCGCCCCGGCGGTTGCCATACGTTTCAGATCGGCCCCGGAATTCAGGCCGCTTTCGCTGACCAGGACACGGTCGTCGGGCACGCCGCGGGCCAAGCGTTCCGTGGTTTCCAAGGACACCTTGAGGGTCGTCAGGTCACGATTGTTGATGCCGATCAGGGGGCTCTGCAGGCGCAGCGCGCGGTCAAGTTCGTCCGTGTCGTGGACTTCGATCAGCACATCCATGCCCAGGTCGAAGGCGCAATGTTCGAGGTCGCGCGCCGTCGCGTCGTCAAGCGCCGCCATGATCAGCAGGATGCAATCCGCGCCCATGGCGCGGGCTTCGACCACCTGATAGGGGTCGATCATGAA
>DNMS01000140.1 GCA_003488105.1 Rhodospirillaceae bacterium | reverse complement strand
CGACATGGACGCCTACGCCAGCGAACTGGCCGCGCGGCTCGACCCCACCGCGGGATCGCTGCAAGCCATCTTCGACAAGGTCAAGGCCAGCCCCAAGCGCATCGTGTTCGCCGAAGGCGAGGAGGAAAAAGTCATCCGCGCCGCCTATTCGTACTTCAACCAGGGCTACGGCACGCCGATCCTGGTCGGCCGCGAGGACGCCATCAAGGCCAAGATCGCCGACCTGGGCCTGCCCGCCCCCGACGGCATCGAGATCGCCAACGCGAAGCTGTCGGCCAAGAACGAAGCCTATACGGAAACCCTCTACCGCAAGGAACAGCGCCGGGGGGCGTTGCGCCGCGACGCCCAGCGCCGGGTCAACAACAACCGCAACGTGTTCGCCGCCTGCATGGTCGAAGCGGGCGACGCCGACGGCATGGTCACCGGCCTGACGCGCCATTACATGGTGTCCTTGAAGGACATCTCGCGGGTGCTGGAGGTCGGCGGCGGAGCACCCGTGTTCGGCGTCTCCATCGTGCTGACCAAGGACGGCCGGGCGCTGTTCATCACCGACACGGCGGTCAATGTCGCGCCGTCGCCGGACCTGCTCGCCGATTTCGCCGAAGGGGGGGCGATGGTCGCCCGGGCCATGGGGCATGAGCCGCGGGTCGCCATGATCTCCTTCGCCAATTTCGGCAACCCGGACCTGCCCCACGCGGAAACCATGCGCGACGCCGTCGGCGTGCTCGACCGCCGCGACGTGGCCTTCGAATACGATGGGGAAATGAGCGCCGGCGTGGCGCTGAACCCGGACCTGATGGCCAATTATCCGTTCTGCCGCCTGTCCGGGCCGGCCAACGTGCTGGTCATGCCGGGCCTGCATTCGTCGCGCATTTCGGCCCGCCTGCTGTCGGCGGTCGGCGGGGCGACGGTGCTGGGGCCGATCCTGCTGGGCTTTGCCAAGCCCGCCCAGGTGGTGCAGATGGATGCCTCGGCGTCGGACATCTCGACCATGGCGGTGCTGACGGCGCATCAGGCCAACGTCGGCTGATCCCCTTTCCATAAAGGAGTCACGGAGGCGTCACGGGCCGGTCACCGGCCTGTCGTGGCCGCCCCCTAGCATCCGGTTACCCGGATGCGCGCTTCCGCGCCGCCACACCCCCCGCCGCTGGGCATTATCAGCGGCTTCTTCCTTGAAGGCGGCGCCCTTGGGCCCGCCTTCTTTTTATATTGCCTTGATTGCGACCGGGAATCGCAGGGGGATTACGGCTTGGACTTGGCGGCCGCCCGGTCCATGGCTTCGCGGATCAGGTCCATGGCCTGTTCGGCTTCGCCCCAGCCCTTGATCTTGGCCCATTTGCCGCGTTCCAGATCCTTGTAATGTTCGAAGAAATGGGCGATCTGGTCGAGCATCACCGGGCGCAGATCGCGGTAGCTGCCGACGTTGCCGTAGTAAGGATGCAGCTCGTCGACGGGCACGCAGAGGATCTTTTCGTCCAGCCCGCCTTCATCCTCCATCATCAGCACACCGATCGGGCGCGAGCGGATGATGACCCCCGGCTGCACCGGCACCTGACCCAGGACCATGGCGTCCGTCGGGTCACCGTCGTCTGACAGGGTATGGGGGATGAAGCCGTAGTTGGACGGATAGTACATGGCCGTATGCAGGAAGCGGTCGACATACATCGCCCCCGATTCCTTATCCAGCTCGTACTTCACCGGATTGCCCCCCATGGGGATTTCGATGATGACGTTGACGTCGTAGGGCGGATTTTCACCGACCGGGATTTTGTCCATGTTCATCGCGTTGCCCTTCCTTGGCCAGGTCGCGCCGTTCAAGAGGGGCCGGAGTATATGTTGCAGTGCAACAAAAGGCAAACCCCTGGTTTCCGCCCGCGAACCCCTCCTGACGGATTCGAATGGGGATGAATTTGGCCAAGGGTTGGCTTGGTGTTACGATAATTTACGACAGTTCGTGAGGGGTCGGACGAATGTATCGGCAGGTTCTGTACCACAGCCGCGCCACCCGCGAGATGAGCGCCAAGGATTTGCGTGATCTCCTTGCCGAGGCCCGCGACCTGAACCAGGCGCACGGGGTGACCGGGCTGCTGTTTTATATTGATCGGCACTTCATGCAGTGCATCGAAGGCGCGCCGGCGGACATCGGACAATTGGTCGACAACATCCTCGCAGACGGCCGCAACACGTCGTTTTCCATCCTGTTCAGCCGCGACGTCCCGGCCCGCGCCTTTCCCGACTGGTCCATGGGGTACCGGGCCTTTGCCGTCGATGACCTGCGGGATGAACCCGGGTTTCACGACATCCGCAACGCGGACGATCTTGACGCCCTGGCCACCGCCGGCAACGTCGCCTTCGACCTGATGCGGAGCTTTTACACCGCCAACGCCGGACGCGGTTTCTAAGGCCCTCTTGACCCGCCGGGTATTTTACTTCAAAAAACTGTGCTTTCCCGCCTTTGCACAGAAGATTGCCGTATCTCCATGCCCCTGAAATCCGCCGGGTCGGCGGCCCCCGCCTCCGCCGCCGACCTGTTCACGCCCAAGCTGGTGACGGTGCTGCGCGAAGGTTACAGCCTCGCCAACCTGCGCGCCGACGCGGTCGCCGGCCTGACCGTCGCCATCGTCGCCCTGCCGTTGTCCATGGCCATCGCCATCGCCTCGGGCGCGACCCCGGCGCAGGGGCTTTACACCGCCATCATCGGCGGTTTTTTCGTCTCCCTGCTGGGCGGCAGCCGGTTTCAGATCGGCGGCCCGGCCGGCGCCTTCATCGTGCTGGTCGCCGGCACGGTGCATCAGCACGGCATGGACGGCCTGATCCTGGCGACCATCCTGGCGGGCGTAATTTTGACCGGCGTGGGGGTGCTCAGGCTCGGCACCTATATCAAGTTCATTCCCTATCCGGTGACCGTGGGGTTCACGGCCGGGATCGCCGTCATCATCTTCGCCAGCCAGGTCCGCGACCTGTTGGGCCTGACGCTGACCGTGCCCGAACCGGGGCCGTTGCTGGACAAGCTGCCGGTGCTGTGGCGGGGGCTGCCGTCCGTCAACGGGGCGGCGCTGGCGCTGTCCGCCGGGACCGTCGGGGTCATCGCCTTGGTGTCGCGGTTTTTGCCGCGCTGGCCCGGCATGTTGATCGCGGTCGCGGGGGCCGCCCTGGCAACCGGCGTTCTCAACCTGCCGGTGGAAACCATCGGCACCCGCTTCGGCGGCATCCCCCAGGGCGTGCCGCTGCCGGC
>DNMS01000373.1 GCA_003488105.1 Rhodospirillaceae bacterium | reverse complement strand
AAGGCCGCCTGGGCCGATGAAATGTACCGCGCCGATCAGACGACCCGCTTATCCGACACCACCTACACCGCGCGCATGCCGGCCGTACACGCGCGCCAGACCTTCGCCATGGATTTCATCGACGAAGCCGTGTCCTTTCGCGGCAAAAGTGTGTGTGACTTGGGTGCCGGTGAAGGCGACTTCCTGGAAATAATCCGGGGAGCCGAGTACGGAGCCGCCGAGGTCTTCGCCGTTGAACCTTCGGTCGCCAACTGCCGCATGCTGGACGAGCGCGGGATCGCGAATTTCGTCGGCATTGCCGAGGAATACGTCGAGCAGGCAGGCGAACGCGAAGGTAGCTTCGACGTCGTCACCATCATCTGGACCCTGGAAAACTGCCATTCGGCCAACGATGTCATGGACGCCGCCTGGCGGCTGTGCAAGCCGGGCGGCCATGTCGCCGTGGCCACGGGCTCGCGCATCCTGGTGCCGTTCAAGAAGCCGCTGCAGTACTACATCGGCCCCAACGCCGACGTGCACCCCTACCATTTTTCCGCCCGCACGCTGGAGGGCTACATGGCCCAGGCCGGCTTCCGTAAGATCGGTGTCAACCGCTTCATCGATTCCGACTATCTGGTCATGGTTGGCGAAAAGACCGACCGCACGGCAACGCTTTCCTGGGAAGGCGATAATGCCACCGCCGTGCTCGGCTTTTTCGAGCGTTGGGACAAGGAAACCCGGGGCTTTTACATGGCAGACGGACCCAATCCATGACCGTCGCCGGGGCCGCACCGTCCGCTGCCCTCGACTGCCGGGAACAGGCGTTTGAAACCGGAGTCACGGGCCTGCCCGTGGCCAAGCTCACCCTTACCGCCGATCCCGGGCCTGACATCGCGTCGGCCCTCAGCGATATGAAGGCGTCCTGGCAAGCAAATGGTACTTGGCTGGTGTCCTGCCGCATCCCCGCCGACCGCACGGATCTGGCCGGAATACTCCACGATATCGGCTTCCAGACTGTTGAAACCCTGGTCACCTTTTACCAACCGGCCCGGCCCGCGCGGAACCTGACGGCGGAAACGGGCCCGGCACGGGCAGACGAAACCGAACCTTGCGTCGGCCTGGCCCTCACCGCCTTCACCTATGACCGCCTGCACCGCGACACCCGCGTACCCCCTGCTGTGGCCGACATCATCCGCGCCGCCTGGGTACGCAACGACATGGGCGGCCGCGCCGCGGCCCCCCTGGTCGCCCGCGTCGGCGGTCGGGTCGCCGGATTCAACCTGTGCCTCCAGACCGGACGCACCGCCGTCATCGACCTGATCGCCGTGGCCGCCGATTTCCGCCGCCGGGGCCTAGCCGGCCAGATGATCGAGGCCGCATTCGCCCATTTCGGCGACACCATCGACGGCATCCGTGTCGGCACTCAGGAAGACAACGCCGCCTCGGTCAAACTCTATGAAAGCGCCGGCTTCGCGGTGGAATCGCGGCAGGTGACGCTGCATTGGGTCAATCCCGGGGTAACGCCATGACGACCGGTATCGTCATCTTCGCGCGCCTCGATTCCTCGCGCCTGCCCGGCAAGGTACTGATGCCGCTGGCAGGGACCCCGATGCTGGACTGGACGATTCACCGCTGCCGGGCAACCGACACGCCGGTGATGCTGGCGACCACGGACCGTGCCCTGGACGACCCCATTGCGGATTTCGCGGCGGCGGAAAACCTGCCTGTCTTTCGCGGCGATACGAACAACGTCCTGGGCCGGGCATTGGCTGCGGCGCAGTCGTTCGGCCTGGACACACTAATCCGCGTTTCCGGCGACAGCCCCTTCATTGACCCCGCGGTAATCACCGCTGTCGTCCAAGTTCATGAACAGGAACGACCGGACCTGACGACCAATGTCTTTCCTCGCACCTTTCCCCCCGGGATCAGTGTCGAAGCCATTCCGCGTGCAACGTTGGAACGCCTGGATACAGAAATATCAGAAGACCGTTACCGCGAACATGTGACGCTTTATGCCTACGACACCCCGGATGCGTTCCGCATCGTTAACGTCCCGGCAAGCGGCGCGGATTATCGAGAAGATGGCCATGCGGGCCTGCATCTTGCGGTCGACACACCGGCGGATTTCGCCCGCGCGGAATGGATTGCCCGGCATCTGCCGACCCGGGATGCGGGACTTGGGGAAATCGCCAAGCTTGCAAGAGAACACGATCTGGCAAGGGAACATGATATGAAGTCCTCCGACGAAGGGAGCCTGACATGAGCGAACTTGCGCTCCTTGGCGGCACGCCGGTGATCGACGGCGACCTGCCGCCCTATCCATCCATGGGCATGGCGGAACAGGACGCCGTGCGTGAGGTCGTCGCCTCGGGCTGCCTGTCCGGCTTTTTCGGCTCTCCGGGGCCGGAATTCCTGGGCGGACCCAAGGTCCGCGAATTCGAGGCCGCCTGGGCCGCGCGGTTCGGCGCGAAACATGCCGTCTCCGTCAACTCCAATACCTCCGGTCTGTTCGCCGCCATGGGCGCCATCGGCCTGAGCCCCGGCGACGAAGTCATCGTGCCGCCCTGGACCATGTCGGCCACGGCGATGTCACCCTTGATCTACGGCGGCATTCCCGTGTTCGCCGATATCGAGGACGAAACCTTCTGCATCGACCCGGAAAAGGTCGCGGCGCAGATCACGGCGAAAACCCGCGCCATCGTCGCCGTCAACCTGTTCGGCCATCCGGCGCGGCTGCGCGAACTGCGCGATCTCGCCGATGCGCGGGGCATCTACCTGATCGAGGACAACGCCCAGGCGCCGCTCGGCATGGAGCACGGCCGCCCCACCGGTACTGTCGGCCACATCGGCATCGCCAGCCTGAATTTCCACAAGCACATCCACACTGGCGAGGGCGGCGTCTGCGTCACCGATGACGCCGATCTGGCCAAGCGCCTGCAACTCATCCGCAACCATGCGGAAAACGCCGCCCTGCACGAAGGCGTCGCCGACCTGGTCAACATGGTCGGCTTCAATTTCCGCATGACCGAGTTGTCCGCCGCCGTCGGCCTGGTCCAGCTGGCGGACATCGACCGCCATGTCTCGGCCCGCGAACACCTGGCCGAAAAACTATCCGACGGCACCCGCGACCTTGCCGGTTGGACCGTCCCCATCGTTCGCGATGGCTGCCGCCATAACTATTATGTCTGGCTGGTCCGCTATGACGAGGCCCAGGTCGGTGTTAGCCGTGAGCTGTTCTGCAAGGCGCTGAGCGCCGAGGGCTTCCCCAACTTCCCGGCCTACCTGCCGCCGCTCTATCGCCTGCCCCTGTTCAAGCAACGCACCGCGATCGGCCGCGAGGGCTGGCCCTTCACCCTGACCGATCGCAGCTATGAAGACGGTCAATGCCCGGTGACGGAACGCCTGCACGAACGGGAAGCGATCCTGTTCGAACCCTGTGCCTACGATGTGGATGACGCCCTGGCCGACAAGATGGTCGCCGCGATCCGCAAGGTCCATGCCCATCGCGCGGACCTGAACGCCGTGGGAACCACGCTGGAAACCGGGGCCTAAGGCCATGACGGACCGGGTCACTCCGCATCTACGACCACGCGTCGTCGCCAGCATCGAGGCCCGCATGTCGGCGTCCCGCCTGCCGGGCAAGGTGTTGATGGACGTGGCCGGGGCCCCCGCGCTGGAACGCCTGGTACGGCGTCTGACCCGGGCCGAATGCATCGACGCCATCGTGCTGGCAACCACCACGAACCCCGCCGATGACGCCCTCGCCGACTGGGCGGAAGCGCGGCAGGTGCCGTGCTATCGGGGTTCCGAAGACGACGTTCTCGACCGGGTTGTCGAGGCACAACGCATGATGGGCTCGGAAATCATCGTCGAGGTTTGCGGCGACACGCCGCTGCTTGACCCCCGCGTGATCGACGCCGCCGTGACCCGCTTTCACAAAGGCGACGTGGACGTTGTCTCCAATACCGCGCGGCTGACTTGGCCGCAGGGCATCGACGCCCAGGTGTTCCGTTTCGACGCCCTGGAAAGGGTCGCGCGAACGCAGACGGACGCGGCCCTGCGCGAACATGTCTCGTTGTATTTCTATGAACACCCCGAAACCTACCGCATTCACCATCTTGCCGCTCCCGCCGAGGAAACCGCGCCCGAGGTCCGCCTCCAACTCGATTACGCCGAGGACCTGGACCTGATCCGCGCCGTCTACAGCCGCCTGGAGCCTCGGTTCGGCGACGGCTTCTCCGTGCACGACATTCTCGACCTTCTCGCGGCCGAACCGGGCCTCTCGGCCCTCAACGCCCATTGCCAGGAAAAAGCGGTCCGATGACGGCGCTGCGCACTATCGTCGTCGGGTTCGGCCAAGTCGCGGCAGGCCTGTCCAACGATCCACGCATGGCGGTGCATTTCAAATACGCCTCCCACGCGTCGGTCCTGGCCGACCATCCGGCGTTCGATTGGCAGGGTGTGGTCGATCCCAATGCCGCCGCCCTCGACAACGCACGCACCGCTTGGCGGGTCCCCCATGTCGGCGCCGACCTGGCCGCCGTGGTTGATGCCACTCAACCCGAAATCGCGGTCCTGGCCACCCCACCCGGCAGTCGCGCCGAGATGATCGAGGCCATGCCCGACCTGAAGGCCGTTTTAGTGGAAAAGCCGCTGACCCGCCCCGGCGACGACGGCGCCGACAGCGCGCGCATGGCCGCACTCTGCGCCGAGCGGGGCATTCCCGTCCTCGTCAACTACTGGCGGCGGGCCGACCGCCTGTTCCAGGACCTTGCGGCGCGCGGCCTCGCGGCACGGATCGGCGGGGTTCAGGCGGCTTTCGGGCTTTACGGCAACGGCGTCGCCAACAACGG
>DNMS01000244.1:5411-5791 GCA_003488105.1 Rhodospirillaceae bacterium | reverse complement strand
TGACGACCGCCGGCTTGAGACTTCTCCCAACCCGGCATTGTTAAGGAGGAAGTAAAATGGGTCTTTTTGGTGCACTTAGTTCGGGCGTGTCGGGTCTTACCGCGCAGTCCAGCGCCATGGGCGCCATCGCCGACAACATCACGAACGTGAACACGATCGGTTACAAGGGCACGCAGGTCAACTTCCAGACCCTCGTCACCCGGCAAACCTCGTCGACGTTCTTCTCGGCCGGTGGCGTGCAATCCAAGCCCCGAACCGACGCCGGCATCCAGGGCCTGCTGCAATCCTCCACGTCGCAGACCGACCTGGGCATCTCGGGCCAGGGCTTCTTCGTGGTCAACGAAGCGGCCACGCCGTCGCTGTCCAACGAATACCTGTTC
>DNMS01000244.1:1433-5238 GCA_003488105.1 Rhodospirillaceae bacterium | reverse complement strand
CCTGTTCACCCGCGCGGGCCAGTTCTTCCAGGACAACAACGGCTTCCTGCGCAACACGTCGGGCTTCTATCTGCAAGCCTTCCCCGTGGACGCGGACGGCAACATTACCCCCAACAACCCGGACATCCTGATCGCCAACACCAACGTCATCTCGACGGACTTCCTGACCACGGTGAACCTGAACCGGGTCGGCGGCACGGCGACGGCGACCACGGGCATCGCGGTCGGCGCCAACCTGCCGGCCAGTGCGACTTCCGGCCAGACCCACCGCTCGGACGTGCAGTTCTTCGACTCGCTCGGCAGCGCGCGGACGATTTCGTTCCAATACACCCGCGGCGGCCGCGACAACCAGTGGGATCTGGCCGTCGATCCGCCTTCGGGCACCGACGTCCTGACGCTGGAAGACGCCAACGGCAACACCTTCGACAGCCGCGGCCAGGTCGAGTTCAATTCCATTCCGGCCAACCGATCGTCGATTTCCATCGACGGCATTGAGTACCGGTTCCAGAATTTCGGTACCTTCACGCCGAACACGACCAACACCCTCACCTTCGCCACGCCGGCGAACACGATTACGGCCGTCACGGCGGGCACCTTCTCCGCACTTGCGCCGGGCGATGAAATCACGGTCGCCGGCGCGGCCACGCCTGCGAACAACAACACGTTTGTCATTCAATCGGTCAGCGCCGACGGCCTTACCGTTACCGTCGGCAGCGTGCTGGCCAACGAAGGCCCCGTGAATACCGGCGTTACCATCACGCCCGACGACACCGATACCCTGAAGATCGTCGATACCAGTTCGGCCTCGACGACCGCGAACTTCGTCACCGCGCTTGTCAACAAGGTGAAAAGCTCGGATTCGGATTTCGCCAACCACGGCGGGTTCACGAACAATCGGATTTCGGTCTCGCCGTTTAACGCCTCGACCGTGCGGTTTGCCGAGGACGGAACCGGATCCATCGTGGTCGATCCGTCGGGCCTGCTGACGTCGGGCGGCGCGGCGGCGACCAAACAGACCGAGTCCTACACGGTCAAGCAGATCGACAATCTCTATCAGGACCAGTTCCAGTTCAAGTTCTCGCGCACGCCTGACGACGGCGATGCCATTACCATCAACGGCATCGTCTACGAATTCGATACCGACGCCGTCCAATCCATCGTCGGCTCCAATCTGGTCGATATCACGGGCCTCGACGGCTCGGCGGTCGCGGCGGATATCCGGGATGTCCTGATCGCCCTGGAAACATCGATTGAATCCAACGATCCAGAGTTCGCCTCGGGTGCCTCCACCGTCCGTCGCCGCTTGGCGAGCGATGCCACGGAAACCGCCGACTTCACGGTCACGGACACGCTCGTCCTGAACACCCTGACGTCGGGGACCTATGACGTCACCTTCTCGAGCGGTTTCGCCAACTCCGGCGGCACGACGACCCTGCCGACCGGGCCGGACGGCAACACCGCTGTCGACTTCTCGGGCGCGGACCTGACGGACGGCAGTGCCTTCACCATCAACAAGACCGCCGCCATCACCTTCGATTCCTCCGGTCTTCCGTCGAATATCGCGGTGTCGGAAATCGAGATGCTGGGCTTCTCCAACGGCGCCGCCAACTTTGACGATGACCCGGCGAACACGGACCAGGTTTCCCTGGATTTCGGGACCATCGGCATCGCCGACGGCCTGACCCAGTTCGGCGATGAATTCACCCCAGGCTTCATTGAACAGGACGGCTCGCAGTTCGGCACCTTCGCCGGGATCACGGTGCGGGAAGACGGGCTGATCACGGCCCTGTTCGACAACGGCGAAACCCGCCCGGTGTTCAAGATCCCAATCGCCACCTTCGTTAACGTCAACGAACTGGGCTCGCGTACGGGTAACGTGTTCAACTCGACCCAGGCCTCGGGCGATCCAACCCTGCGGTCCGCCAACTCGGGTCCCGCCGGCGCCATCACCCAGTCGGCGTTGGAAGCCTCGACCGTCGATATCGGGGAAGAGTTCACCAAGATGATCGTCGTGCAGCGCGCCTTCTCCGCCGCCACCAAGATCATCACCACGGCGGACGAAATGCTCGACGAACTGGTCCGGCTCCGTTAACCGGTCGGGCCTGGTTGAAGACCGGCACGGAACATGGCCCCGGCACCGCAGAAATGGCGGTTTCCGGGGCCTTTTTCGTTCCGGGGACCGGCATGGGAACAACCCGCCGGTTCAGGAAAAATTAACGCTGCTCTTTAGCCTTTCATTAAAGGTCCGGCCCCTAAACTGGGTTTCACAAACGGACAAGCGGACACACCGCCGCCAGGGAAGACGGAACACGAGTTGCCATCATGACCTTGCTCAAGCGCCACAACCAGGATGCTCGGAACGGACGTTCAGCCGGAGGCGGCAATGTCGAACCACTGAGCCCGCTTGGCCAACCCATGCGGTTGGAAGACCTGCCCCCGCCCGGCACCAAACGGTGGGTCGCCCGGCGCAAGGCCGAAGTCGTCTCCGCCGTGCGCGGCGGGCTTTTGTCTCTGCAGGACGCCTGCCGCCGCTATTCCCTGTCCGAGGACGAATACCGCACCTGGGAACGCCTGATCGACGATCATGGTCTCAAGGGTTTGCACACGACACGGACTCAGGTGTACCGCAACATCGCGCAGCGCAAGTCGCAGCGTCCGGACCTCGTCGTCCGCAACTGACGTCGCCGGTCCCCAGGTGGGCAAAAATTGCCCACCGTTAACCACTTGTTCACCGCCCCCCCAATAACCTGCAAATAACGGAATTCCTGATTGTTCAGGGCGCTGCATAACGCCCGGAGCCATTTGGGGAAACCAGCTGGTTTACACTCCTGCAACCACGGGGGACGCAAGTGGAAGCACTTACTCAAGCAATGCGCGGTCTGGGACCTGTTCGCCTCGCCATGATGGGCGGGGTGATGTTCCTGATGCTCGGGTTCTTCATCTTCCTGCTGACCAAGCTGGGCCAACCCAACATGGCGCTTCTGTTCAGCGAATTGAACACCACCGATTCAAACACCATCGCCGCCGAAGTCGGCCGTCTGGGCTTTCCCGCGGAAGTCCGCGACCAGGGCACCTCGGTCTGGGTGCCGGCCGATAAAGCCTTGGATCTGCGGCTGAAAATGGCGGACCGCGGCCTACCCGTGGGCGGCAAGGTCGGGTTCGAGATTTTCGACGAGACCGACACCCTGGGCACCACCGATTTCCTGCAGAACGTCAACCTGCGCCGCGCCCTGGAAGGCGAACTGGGCCGCACCATCCAGTCCATGGATATCGTCCATCGCGCCCGCGTGCACCTGGTCATGCCGCGCCGGCAACTGTTTTCACGCGAAGAACAGCAACCCAGTGCTTCGGTCGTGCTGGCCATGCGCAGCAACAAGCGCCTGGACCATGAACAGATCTCCGCCGTGCAGAATTTGGTGGCCTCCGCCGTGCCGGGTTTAAAACCGGGTCGTATCACGATCATCGATGACAAGGGCAAGTTGCTTTCGCCCGGATTCGAAGACGACCAGTCGGTCAATACGATTGCCGCCAAGAATGAGGAACGGCGCCGCGGCGTCGAGGCCCGCATGGCACGGACGATCGAAGAACTCCTTGAAAAGACTGTTGGTTTCGGAAACGTCCGGGCCGAAGTCAATGCCGATATGGATTTCGACCGGATATCCACCACCGAGGAAATCTATAATCCGGACGGCCAGGTCGTGCGGTCGACCCAGACCGTGGAACGGGCCGCCCGAAATCAAGAATCTGAAACCGATGCCGTCACCGTGGGCACCAACCTGCCCGACGCCGCCCCCGGCGGCGGCGA
>DNMS01000244.1:0-1246 GCA_003488105.1 Rhodospirillaceae bacterium | reverse complement strand
ACGCCGCCCCCGGCGGCGGCGAAGGTGCCCGCGCCCAATCCGACGAAAGCTCGACCGAGGAAACGGTCAACTTCGAGATCTCGAAGAAGACTGTCAATCACGTGAAGACCGATGGCGCCCTCAAGCGGGTCACCGTCGCGGTCCTGGTCAACGGCATTCAGGGCAAGGATAAGGACGGCAACCCGACCTATACCCCGCGCCCCGCGGAACAGATGGAACTATTGTCCACCCTCGTGCGCTCGACCATAGGCTTCGACGCTGACCGCGGCGACTCCGTCGAGGTCGTGAACATGGAATTCACCTCGCCGGTCAAGTTTGAAGAGCCCCTGGAACTGTTCTTCGGCCTGGGCAAGAACGACCTGCTGCGCTTGGCGGAAATCCTGGTTCTGAGTATCCTGGGTATCCTGGTTATCCTGCTGGTCGTGCGACCGTTGGTCAGCCGGGCGTTCGAATCCATTCCGTCGGCGCAGGAGGCCGCGGGCCGCCTGCTGGCGGATACCAGTTCCCATGCCGCCGGCCTTCTGGGCGGACCATCGGCGCCCGCCCCGGCCGAAATGGAAGAAGAGCAGTTCGAGGAACTCATCGACATCGACCGCGTCGAGGGCCGCGTCAAGGCGTCCTCGGTCAAGAAGGTCGGCGAGATCGTCGAGAAGCACCCGGAAGAGGCCCTTTCCATCATTCGGGCCTGGATGTACCAGGAAGCGTAAGAGAAGTCCCCCGGCCCCTTCCCCGTACAACGCGGAAGAGAGACGAGGGCAAGGAGAAGCAGGTCAATGGCCCGCATCAAGGACGACTACCGAGCCCTATCGGGCACCGAAAAAGCGGCGATCTTCCTGCTGTCCCTGCACCAGGACCAGGCGGCCATGCTGTTCGAGCGCATGGACGACGAGGAAATCCGCGAGCTATCCGCCGCCATGTCGTCGCTCGGCAACGTCCATTCCTCGGTCATTGAACGGCTGTTCGTCGAATTCGCCGACAAGCTGTCGTCCGCCGGCGGCCTGGTCGGCTCCATCGACGCCGCCGAACGCCTGTTGAAGGCGGCCCTGTCCGGCGAGCGCGTCGACAACATCATGGAAGAAATGCGCGGCCCCGCCGGCCGCACCATGTGGGACAAGATGGGCAACGTGAACGAAGCGGTGCTCGCCAACTATCTGAAGAACGAATACCCGCAGACCGTCGCCGTCATCCTGTCGCGCATCCGCCCGGATCATGCGTCACGGGTGTTGGCCTTGCTGCCGGAAAACTT
>DNMS01000150.1:10043-13248 GCA_003488105.1 Rhodospirillaceae bacterium | reverse complement strand
TCGCGGCGCACATAAAAGGAATAGGATTGAAAGAAGACGGCCCGGGACTCATCCGGCGTCTTGCCGTCGGCAAGCATCGGATAAACGCCGAATTCCGCTCTTTCCGGCTTGTAGCTGGCGTGGAAAATGCCATCGACTTCGCCGGTTTCGACCATGAACAGCCCCCTGTTCCAGGGCACACGTTCGAAATCGAGTGAGGCATTCAGTCGGCGCGCGGCCTCGCGGAAGACTTCGATGGTGACGCCGGGCTTGTTTTTGGGAACCTGCGCCGTCGTGCCGTAGTAGCGCGGCGGGTTTTCCACGGGCTCGTAGACCAGCCGGATGGTTTCCGCCCACGCCGGACAGGCAAGCAGCAACGCCGCGACGGCTACATAGCAGAATCGAAGCATTTCTTCCTCTCGAACCGACGCAGGCAACGCGCACCGCAGGCGCCCCGCCCAACATGCGGAACAGAGGATATCGGTTGAACATTAAGCCTAAATGACAAAGGGCGGATCGAGCCGACCCGCTTAGAACTTCATCGCCTGGGCAACGACGACATGCTCCAATCCTTGGATTCTCGCCAAAAGTTCGGGGGGCGGGGCCTCGTCGATCTCCAACAGCGCGATGGCGTCGCCGCCGGCCTGGGCGCGGCCCAGGTTGAAGGTCGCGATGTTGATGCCCGCATCGCCCAACAATGACCCCAGGGCCCCGATCAGGCCCGGCTTGTCGTAGTTGGTGATGTAAAGCATGTGCCGACCCAGGGTCGCGTCGATGGGGATGCCCTTGATCTCGACCAGGCGCGGGCGGTCGTGGAACAAGGTGCCGGCCAGCGACCGGGTCTGGTTTTCCGTCGTCACCGTCACCTCGATACGGGAATGGAAGGCCCCGGCGTCGTCGGTCCGCACCTCGCGCACGATGATGTCGCGGTCCTTGGCGATGGTCGGCGCGTTGACCATGTTAATGCCTTCCATGGACGGGCCGAGAAGCCCCTGCAGAACCACGGCGGTCAGCGGCTTGCAGTTCAGCTCGCCGCACACCCCTTCGTAGGAAATCGTGACCTCGCGAATGGCCGAACGCGTCGCCTGCCCGGCGAAACTGCCGAGCTGCTGGGCCAGGATCATGTAGGGTTTCAGGCGGGGCGCTTCCTCCGCCGTCACCGACGGCATGTTGAGCGCATTGCTGACCGCACCGTCCAACAGGTAATCCGCCATCTGTTCGGCGATCTGCACGGCGACCTTTTCCTGGGCCTCGGTGGTGGCCGCCCCCAGGTGCGGCGTCGCGACGACGTTCTCCATGCCGAACAGGGGGCTCTCGGTCGCCGGTTCTTCCTCGAACACATCGATCGCCGCCCCCGCCACATGGCCGCTGTCGAGTGCGGCCTTAAGCGCCGCCTCGTCGACCAGACCACCCCGGGCACAGTTGATCAGGCGCACGCCACGGCGCGTCTTGTTAAGCGCGTCGGCGTCGATGATGTGCCGCGTGGCGTCGATCAAGGGCGTGTGCAGGCTGATGAAATCGGCGCGGGCCAGCAGCTCGTCGAGGGTCACCTTCTCGACCCCCAGTTCCTTGGCCCGGTCCTCGCCCAGATAGGGGTCGAAGGCGATGACCCGCATCTTCAGGCCCTGGGCCCGGTCGGCGACCACCGATCCGATGTTGCCGCAGCCGATGATGCCCAGCACCTTGCCCGTGATCTCGACCCCCATGAAGCGAGATTTTTCCCACTTCCCGGCATGGGTCGAGGCGTTGGCCAGGGGAATGTCGCGGGCCAGGGCCATCAGCATGGCGATGGCGTGCTCGGCCGTGGTGATGGAATTGCCGAACGGCGTGTTCATCACCACGATGCCCTTGGCCGTGGCCGCGTTCAGGTCGACGTTGTCGACGCCGATCCCGGCCCGGCCGATGACCTTCAGATTCTTAGCGGCCTCGATGACCGGACCGCGCACCTTGGTCGCGGAGCGCACGGCCAAGCCGTCATAGTCCCCGATGATGGCGGACAGGTCCTCGGGCGAAAGGCCCGTTTTCACGTCCACTTCGATCCCGCGGCGTTGGAAGACCTCCGCCGCAAGGCCCGACATTTTGTCGGAAATCAGCACTCTTGCCATGACGGTTTCCGCCCTTAGGCGGCTTCACCGGCAAGCTCGGCGCGGATCTGGTGGAACGACCATTCGATCCAGGGGAACAGGGCTTCCAGGTCCGAGGTCTCTACCGTGGCGCCGCACCAGATGCGGAAGCCCGGAGGCGCCGCGCGATGTTCGGAGAAGTCGTAGCCCGCCCCTTCGGCTTCGCACATCTTGGGGATGCGGCGCAGCGTCTTGCGCAGGTCGTCCTCGCTCAAACCATTGAAGGCCGGATCGACGATCTTCAGCGTCACCGAGGTGCACGAACGGACCGCCGGATCGGACGCCAGGAAGTCGATCCAGGACGTGCGCTCGACCCAACGGCTGAGAGCCTCGAAATTCGACTGCACGCGGCCCAAGAGGACCGGCAGACCGCCGATATCCTCGGCCCAGCGCAGGCCGTCGAGCGCGTCCTCGACGCACAGCAAGGACGGCGTGTTGAGGGTCGCCCCCTCGAACGGCTCGGGATTGATCTTGCCGTTCTTCTTCATGCGGAAGACCTTGGGAATGGCGCGATCCGGATGGAAGGTGTTAAGCCGCTCCACCGCGCGCGGGCTGAGCGCGATCATGCCGTGCGCGGCCTCGCCGCCCATGACCTTCTGCCAGGACCAGGACACGGCATCCAGCTTGTCCCAGGGCAGATCGACGCCGAAGATACAGGACGTCGCATCAACCAGGGTCAGGCCGCCGCGGTCTGCGGGAATCCACGCCCCCCGGTCAGGCACCATGACGCCCGACGAGGTCCCGTTCCAGGTGAACACCACGTCGTTGTTGAAATCGATCTGGGACAAATCCGGCAATTCGCCGAAGGGGGCGGTGAAGGTGCGCAGGTTGTCCAGCTTCAGTTCCTGAACGCCGTCCTTGGTCCATTCGTTGCCGAAGTTTTCCCAGGACAGGATATCGACGCCGCGTTCGCCCAGCAGGTTCCACATGGCGGCCTCGAAGGCGCCGGTGTCGGAACCGGGCAGGATGCCGACGTGGTAATCGTCGGGAATGCCCAGGATTTTGCGGGATCGGGTGATGACCTCGTTCAGCTTCGCCTTGCCCGTGGCATGGCGGTGGGAACGGCCGAGAAAGGCATCTTTGAGGACATCTACGGTCCATCC
>DNMS01000150.1:6388-9923 GCA_003488105.1 Rhodospirillaceae bacterium | reverse complement strand
GGACATCTACGGTCCATCCGGGGCGCTTGGCGCAGGGGCCGGACGAAAAGCACGGATTGGCCGGGCGGGTGCTCGGCTTTTGAGGAACTGGCATCGAATTTTACTCCCTTCGCTTCCAGAAGGGTCCGGCCCCGTTGGGGGGACCTGGCCCACGGCGGGTATACGCCCGTTGTCCCGGTCCGGTCAATCGCCGCCGCAAGGGAGCGCGCGATTTGGCCGCCGCGCGGCATTGTCTCGCCCAAGTCCAACGACTATGGTCGAAAAAAACGAGGAAACGAGCATAGCCGCAATGGCGGACAGCATCACCAACGCTTCAGACGCCCCCCCCGGCCCGATACAGGCCATGGTCGTCGGCACGTCGGACATCGTCGCCGAGCCCGTCAAGGCCGTGCTCCGCCGTCTGAGCGGGGTCGACCTCGCCGCCGAGGCCACGGACGGCGTCGACGCCGTCAGCCATCTGCGCCGCCTCGCCGTCGACGTGATCTTCATCGACACCGGCGACCCCAAGGTCAAGCTGGCGACCGATCTGTCGCGTCTGCTGAAGGTCGACGGCGACGCCCAGATCGTGCTGGTCGCCACCCTGACCTTCGTCAACGTGAAGAACGCCATGGCCGGCCTGGTCGCCGGCGCCGCCGAATTCGTACAGGCACCGGCCCGCCACACGCCGCATGTCGCCGAACCCGAATTCACCCGCCAGATCGCCGATCTGGCTCAGGGCTTGGGCCGGGCGCGCCGCGAAAAGGGAGTCCGTGTGTTCGCTGCCCCGCCGGCCGCCAACCGCTTCGAACACCCGACCCCCAAGGAGCTTCGCCAGCGCCGTCCCCATATCCCGAAGGCCATCGCCATCGCCAGTTCAACCGGCGGCCCGCAGGCCCTGTTTTCCCTGTTCACGGCCCTGTCCCGTGAGGTGACCCAGCCGATCTTCCTGACCCAACACATGCCCCCCGGGTTCACCACGGCCCTGGCCGATCACATCACCCGGCGCACGGGATGGCCCTGTACCGAGGGCAAGGACGGTGAGACGGTCAAGAATGGACAGATCTACATGGCACCTGGCGGGTTTCACATGATCCCACGGCAGAGTGCCGGCGGGGTGACAATCAAGATCGACGACGGACCCGAGGAAAGTTTCTGCAAACCTTCGGCGGAGCCCATGATGCGCGGCCTGATCGCCGCCTATGGCGCGGAAAACATTCTGTTCGTCGTGATGACCGGCATGGGGTCGGACGGCAAGGTAGGCGCAAAGGCCGTCGCCGACGGCGGCGGCACCGTCATCGCCCAGGATAAGGAAACCAGCATCGTCTGGGGCATGCCGGGGGCCGTGGCCGCCGCCGGGGACTGCCACGCGGTCCTGCCCCTGGGCGACCTGCCCAAGTTCATCACCCAGGCGGCGGCAGGGAAGTAACGCCATGGATACCACCGACGCGGACGACTTCCTGACGGCGTTCCTGCGCCAAAGCGGCCTCGCCGCCCTGGATGAAACCCCCGCCTACACGGCCCTGGCCGGCGGTGTGTCGTCGGACATCTGGCGCGCGGACCTGGCGCGCGGGCCGGTCTGCGTCAAACGCGCCCTGGCCAAGCTGAAGGTCAAGGCCGACTGGTTCGCGCCGGTCGAGCGCAACGCCTTCGAAGTCGCCTGGATGGAAACCGCCAACGGCCTGCACCCCGGCATCGCCCCCCGCGTGCTGGCCCATGACGCGGACCAGGGCGTGTTCGCCATGGCCTATCTGGACCCAAAGGCTCACCCGACGTGGAAGGACGACCTGCACGCCGGGCGCGCCGACGCGGCCTTCGCGCGCCGGGTCGGCGAATGTCTGAAACGGGTCCATGCCGGAACGGCGGGCGACGACGGCGTGGCCCGGCGCTTCCGCACGGACGAGACGTTCCATTCCATCCGCCTGGAACCCTATCTGATCGCCACGGGCCGTGCGCATGCGGACCTCGCCCCCCGGATGGAAGCCCTGGCCAAGACCACGGCGTCACACCGCGAGGCCCTGGTGCATGGCGACGTCAGCCCCAAGAACATCCTGGTCGACGGCACCGAACCGGTGTTCCTGGATGCCGAATGCGCCTGGTACGGCGATCCCGCCTTCGACCTGGCCTTCTGCCTCAACCATCTGCTTTTGAAATGCCTGTGGACGCCCGCCGCGACGGACGGGTTCCTCGCCTGCTTCGATGCGCTGGCCGCCGGCTACGCGGCCGAGGCCACGATCGAGGCCCGGGCCGCCGCCCTGCTTCCGGCCTTGTTCCTGGCCCGCGTGGACGGTAAGTCTCCCGTCGAATACATCACCGCCGAAGCTGAGCGCGACCGCGTGCGGCGCACGGCCCGACCATTGATCATCACTCCGCCGCCAACCCTGGCGGATGTCCGCCACGCCTGGGAAAGGGAACTCCGCCAATGACGGCCTCCTCCTCCGCCACCACCATCACCGCCGTCAAGGCCCGCCGCGTTTGGGATTCCCGGGGACGCCCGACGGTCGAAGCCGACGTGACCCTGGCCGGCGGTGCGCTCGGCCGGGCCATCGCACCGGCGGGGGCGTCGCGCGGCAGCTTCGAGGCCATCGACCTGCGCGACGGCGGCCCCCGGTTCGGCGGCTGGGATGTGACGGATGCCCTGAAGCAGACCAACGGCGCCATCGCCAAGACGCTGATCGGCATGGATGCCGGCGATCAGGCGGCCGTGGACCAGGCGCTGATCGCGCTGGACGGCACGCCCAACAAAGCCAACCTGGGCGGCAACGCGACCATCGCCGTGTCCATGGCGGTGCTGCACGCCGCCGCCAATCAATCGGGTCTCCCCCTGTGGAAGTACCTATGGGATCGGGGCGGCACACCGGGCCTGCCGCTGCTGCCCCTGCCGGAAATCCAGATCTTCGGCGGCGGCGCCCATGCCGGGCGGCGCATCGACGTGCAGGACTTCATGGTCATCGCCACCGGTGCCGACGACTATGAACAGGCCCTGGCCTGGACCGCCGAGGTCTATATCGCCGCCGGCAAGATCATGGCCGAACGCGGCGTGCTGCAGGGCGTCGCCGACGAGGGCGGCTTCTGGCCCGCGTTCGACGCCAACGAGGACGCCGCCGAAACCCTGGTCCAGGCCATCGAGAAGGCCGGGCTCAAGCCGGGTGAACAGGTCGCCATCTCGCTCGACATCGCGGCGTCGGAATTCGGCAAGGGCGGGCGCTACCGCCTGGCCCGCGAGGACCGCGACATGTCGCGCGAGGAGTTGGCGGAAATGTTGCTGGGCTGGGTCGGCCGCTATCCCATCGTGTCCGTCGAGGACCCCATGAGCGAGGACGACGCGGAAGGCTTCCTGGCCTTTGCCCAGGCCGCCCCCAAGTCATTGCAGATCGTCGGCGACGACTTCCTGGTCACCAACGCCGGCCGGGTCCAGGCCGCGGCCCGTGACGGGGCCCTCAACTGCGCCCTGATCAAGCCGAACCAGGCCGGCACGGTGACGGAAACCAAGGCCGCCTTCGACGCCGCCCGGGACGCCGGGATCGGCGCCATCGTATCCGCCCGTTCGGGCGAGACG
>DNMS01000150.1:4989-6258 GCA_003488105.1 Rhodospirillaceae bacterium | reverse complement strand
GCCGGGATCGGCGCCATCGTGTCCGCCCGATCAGGCGAAACCGAGGACGTGACCATCGTCCATCTGGCCGTCGGCTGGGGGGCGAAGCAGTTGAAGGTGGGATCGTTCACGCGGTCCGAACGCATGGTGAAGTGGAACGAAGGCCTGCGGGTCGCCGACGCCATCGGCTCCGCCGCCTTGCCGCCCCGTTCGGCCTTTCCCTGGGGTTAGGCCGAACGCCTATTCCGCCGAGCGGGCCATCCCGCGCAGACGGTTGACCAGCACACCCATCAGACGGTGCAGGACCTTGTCGGTCTGCTCCAGGCGCTGCAGGCGGGCCTTGAGGGATTCCTTGGACAGCACGATCAGCACCGAATCCTCGGCGGCGCGGGCCGAGGCGGCGCGCGGCTGATCGTCGATCAGCGACAGTTCCCCCAGAAGTTCGCCGGCGCCGAGCGTGGCCAGGCTCTGCTCGATGGCGCCGCGCCGGTAGATCTCAATCGCGCCCGTGGAAATCAGGAACGCCTCGGTCCCGGCATCGCCTTCCTCGAACAAGATCTGGCCCTTGACCAGCTTGCGCTGCTCCGGCCCCTTGCCCCCGCCGTTGGCCGGCGCCGGGGCGGGTTTGGGGGCTGCGGCCGGTGCCGGTTGTGCCGGCTGCGTCGGTTTCTGTGCACCTTCGTCCCAGCGCTTTTCCTGCGTCGCCGCGCCGTTCGGCGCCCCTCCCGCCGCGGCGCCGTTGGCAAGGGCCTTGTCCAGGGTCGCGGCGGCCGTGCGTTTCAGTTCTTCCGGCAAGCCCGCGGCGGCGATCTTTTCCTTCAGCACATCGGCCACGCGCTTGGCCATCTTCGCATCCTGGCCGCCGCCGGTCAGGGCATCGATGCCGGTCAGCCCACGCATGGCCTGGGCCAGATTACGGACCACGGCGGCCTGCTGCTTGGCGCCCGTGTCCGTGGCCGACAGATCGAGCACGAAGCCCGCCCGCGACGGCAGGGACGGCAGATAGGCGAGGATGCTGGCGACGGCGTCCTCGGCGCTGAGATCGCCGTCCTCGCGGCCCAGGGCCATCTTGGCACGCAGGGTCAGGGCCTCGGCCATCTGCGGGCCGCCAAGCAACCCGGCATAGCCTTCGAGATTGCGGATCAGGGTGACCAGGGCCGTGCGCTCGCCTTCCTTGCCTTCGCGGGTCATCGGCTTGACCCCGCCGATTCCGCGGGCGACCCGGCCCAGAATGGCGTCCCGCGCGTTCTCCAACTCGTAAGCCGCCATGGTCTTGTTCAGCTCGTTGAT
>DNMS01000150.1:404-4827 GCA_003488105.1 Rhodospirillaceae bacterium | reverse complement strand
CGGTGGGCGGATGCCGCGTCGGCGACGCCGCCCAGCAGTTCGGTGATGGCGGCGGTGCCGTCGAGGATTTCCGCCAAGGCCTCATCGACATAGGCCTGGACGACGACGCCCGCCTGCCCGTCCAGCAGCGTGACCAGGGATTCGATCTTGCCGCTCCAATCGCCCTGCTCGCCCATATGGACCGCAAGGCCGGCCAGGATCAGCATATGGCGGTCCTCGGCCGGGGCCTCGGCATTGACCTTGTCGACCAGGGCCTGCAGGCCGCCCGCCTGAAGGGCCTCGTTCAGGTCCTCGCGCTTCATCATCTTTTGCGCGTTGGCCACGAGCTGGTTGTACAGGCGTTCCAGCTTGTTCTGGCGATCGACGGGCTTTTCGCCGGCGTCCTTGTCGACCTGCAGGCTGGCCAGGCGCGACAGGGCGCCGATATAAAGCTTGTCGTCGCGCTCCAGCATCTTCAGGCGGCCGAAATCGAAGGCCAATTCCATGGCCGTCATGCCGACGTCGTCCAGGTACTGACGCAGCAGGCGCCCGATCGTGCGGCGGGCCTCCAGCTGATAGCAATCGGCCGGGGTCTCGCACACCGGCGAGGAATCGATGGGCACGACGGTCAGGCCCTTGTCCGTGACCTCGGCCCGTTCGTTGAAGATGATCTCGTCGCCCTTGCGGTCGCTTTCGGCGATCACCTTGACGCCTGAATACTTGTGGGAATCCAACAGCGCCTGCGCCTGCTGGATGGCCTGCGATTTTACGTTATGGGACGCAAACAAGGTCCACTTACCGTCGGATTCGGTCTGGACCTCGTAGGTTTTCCCCGCAAGGTTCGTTTGCATGTTGGTTAGGTCCCCAAGTGCTGATTTGCACGCCGTCTCCTGCAGACGCCGCCACGTACCAACCGCACCCCCTCAAAAGCACGCCGCCGGTTGTTCCGGCGAGCGAGAATTGCCGTTAGGATGCCGCGTATGATTATCAGGCGCAAGTCTCTGGACAAATTCGTTATAAAAGGCTGCCATACGGGCGCGCGTAAAATTTTCGCGCAGGATTTATCCACGCGCACTATCGTGAAACGAGAACTCCCTCTAATTTCTAGACCTTTTTTTGCTCACGCTTACGATTGTAAAAGAATATACGGGTGGTGTTCCGTAAGGAATCCAGCGCATTAAAAGCAAAACCTTCGGGGGAGGGGGTCAGCATGGTGAACGCTCGAACTCAAGCAAGAGCGGAGTATACGAAATACCTCGAAAAGGTCCGTTGGGTGCAAAAATCCCGCGCGACCCAGAACGCCCTGTACCGCAATGCAGGAACCCAGAACCTGACCTGGGACGTACTTTTTCTGATCGCCGAGGCCCAGTACGCTGGGCAAAATCTCAATGTTTCCGACATCTGCGTGTCCGTGACGGCGTCCAAATCGACGACCCTGAAGCTGATCGCCCAATTGGCCACGGACAACGTGATCGACAAGCGGCAGAAGGAAAACGATTCCCGCACGCAGTTGGTCACCTTGAACGACGGCTTTCGCAAGAAGCTTGAACATTATCTGGACACCCTGAGCACGACCTTTCCCGTGCTCAATTAACGGCGCCGACTATCAGCGCCGGTTGACGGCGCCGCATCCCGCATTCATGAATGCCCATCCGGGCGGCAGCCCTCCCCAAATCATCGGGGACAGGTCGCCATGCCCGGATCGTCATATCCATATCACCCTGCCGAAACCATCATGAAAGCGCGGCCATGTCCTGGATTTACCTGTTTATCGCGGGCCTGTTCGAAATCGCCTGGGTCATCGGCCTGAAATACACCGACGGCTTCACCCGCCCCCTGCCCAGCATCGCCACGGCGGCGGCGCTGATCGCCAGCATGCTTCTGCTCGGCCTGGCCGTGCGCGACCTGCCGCTCGGCACCGCCTATGCGGTATGGACCGGGATCGGCACCCTGGGGGCCGCCGCCTTCGGCATTTTCCTGTTCAACGAACCGGCGACGGCGATGCGCCTCGCCTGCATCGGCCTGATCGCGGCCGGCATCGTGGGGTTGAAACTGTCGTCGTCGGCGTAAGCGGCTTCGGCCTATTCGGCGAGCAGGCCCGAGGCCCGCGCCATCTGCGCCAGGAACAGCATGACGAACGACCCGCCGGTCCAATAGAGCGCCCGCAGGAAGCGCGTGCGTTTCTTGTCGCGGATGTCCGACACCTTGATGATCTCGCAGGCCGTCTCGCGCACCCAGTCGGCGCCGGCCACGGTGCGCACATAGGCGTCCACATCGGGGCTGCGGCGCGGATCGAAATACATCGCCCCCGCGCAGGCCCCGAAATCGCGCTTCCGCGATACCTTGTTGGCGTGCGACGGGTACAGCACCAACGCGAACATGATGATCGGCAGCACCAGAATGGCCCAGCCCGCGAACACGTAGAGCCCCGCCTGATCGATCGGCACCGGGACCTGCGCGCCGCTGCGCAGCACCACCTGCAAAGCCAGGATGTAGCCCACGCCCATGATCTGGGCCTTGTTGTCGTAACTGCGCACCGTGTCCTGGGCCTCCGACAAAACCGACAGCAGGGCGTCGCCGCCCAACTGTTCATGAAAACGGGCGGTCAGGTTTTCGGTGGTCATGGATTGCGTCCCCTTTTTCGTTCGGCCGGCGCCGACGGCACCGGCAGGGCCGCATCCTAAGGACGAACGGGGCAATCCTGTGGCGGCGGGGTGACGACTTCGTGCCGGTGGGGCCAGCGCGGGTGGTCGGACATGAACGGACAAAGCCGTAAGGTCGAGAGATATAAACTTCGTTAGATTGGACAAGAAGACCTAGAAATCAGCATTTAATGTGATGAGATCAACATCTAGCCAGCACTTCAAACACAGGATTTCACCACTTAGTCAGAAGCGTTGATTTTAAAGGTCATCCTCATAGGAACGGTATCCGACTTCTGGACCAATGGCGTTTAATAGTTTCACTGCCACGTCTTGCAGAGCACCAAACGTCGGAACTGTTTTATAACCGGTCACGATATATCGGAGCTGGGCCGAGGCATGCAGCTTGCTGATGATCGCCAACGTTTGAATTTCTGATTCGCTGAGGACAACTAGCTCCTGCACCCCCCGTTTTGACGCAGCATTCCATGCCTTTTCCAGATCGTGCCCAAGGTTCCTTAATTGCTTGAGAGTAAGTCCGCAGTGTCTAAGATAGGACTTTAAGATCAGTTCAATCGCATGTGCGGTTAAGAAAAAGACCGGCACCGAGGGCATACTTAAGAACTCAGGTCTGTCCTCCAAAGCTTCATCTGCAGCAACAGCTGCTTCATAGAACTCAAACGCATATCGAGCGAGCCCACGAGCGGTTGTACGGTTAGAATCTGTCATTCCTTACCTCAAGGAATTTTGGTGCAGACGGTTAGCCTAGTATCCGCAAGGAAAAAACCCGAGAAATTCTCATACCAACTACGGCTTTCGCCGCTCCCGCCTGCGCTGCGCTTCGGCGCGGCTACAGCGCGGCACCCGTTTCTCTAACGCTCCAACGCGTAACCGCGCTGTAGCGTAAGCGAAAGCGGGTGGTGCGGGCGGTCGGACTTGAACCGACAAGGCCGTAAGGCCGAGGGATTTTAAGTCCCTTGTGTTTACCAATTTCACCACGCCCGCGCGCGGCCGCCGTTGCGGCATGCCTCTGGTAATCCTACGGGCTTTCCATCGCAAGGGCCAAGGACGGGTTGCCCGCTTTCGCGCCAGGGGCTACACCTCGACCCCATGAACGACCGCCCCGACCCAGGCCCCGGCACGCAACCGCCGGATTTCGACGCGGCCTTCCGCGACAAGCTGCGCGACCTGTTGCTGTGGCGGCGCGACGTGCGGCGGTTCCTGGCCACCCCCCTGCCCGACGGCCTGTTGGAAGGCCTGCTGGCCCAGGCGGCGCTGGCGCCCAGCGTCGGCAATTCCCAGCCCTGGCGGTTCGTCGTGGTCGAGGATACGGCCCGCCGCAAGGCGGTGCGCGACGATTTCGAGGCCGCCAACCAGAACGCCCTTGCCGGCTATTCCGGGGAGCGCGCCCAGACCTATGCGGGGCTGAAACTGGCGGGGCTGGACAAGGCGCCCGTGCAGTTGGCCGTGTTCGCCGACCGGGCGACGGAGCGCGGCCACGGCCTGGGCCAGAACACCATGCCGGAAATGCTGCCTTATTCCGTGGTCGCGGCCGTCAACACCCTGTGGCTGGCCGCGCGGGCGGCGGGGGTCGGCGTGGGCTGGGTGTCGATCCTGCATCCCGGCCGTGTGTCGCAAATCCTCGACGTCCCCAAAGACTGGCACCTGGTCGCCTATCTGTGCCTGGGCCTGCCCGAGGAAGAACACCTGGAGCCGGAACTGGTGCGCGCCGGCTGGCAGGACCGGGCCGACGTGTCCGAGTTCATCCTGCGCCGATAAGGTTGAACCACAGAGGCAGTGAG
>DNMS01000150.1:0-217 GCA_003488105.1 Rhodospirillaceae bacterium | reverse complement strand
CTTCTCACCGCCTCACCGTCTCAGTGGTTCCCTTCCCGCGTCATGAACGCGGGGCGGCGGCGGGCTAGAGGTCCACTTCCTGGGGCTCGTTGCCGAGGTCGCGCATGATGGTACGGAGCTTTTCCGCGGCATCGGCGATGTCGGCCGCGTCCGTGCCGCGGATGACGATGGTCGAGCCGTGCCTGCCGTCGCGGGAAAACGGATAGCTGCCGATCTC
>DNMS01000149.1 GCA_003488105.1 Rhodospirillaceae bacterium | reverse complement strand
CATGCCAGCCGGATCGAGATCAAGCTCGACGCCGATGGCTTCCTGGCGGTAAGCGACAATGGCCGCGGCATTCCGGTTGATCCACACCCGAAATTCCCGAAAAAGTCCGCGCTGGAAGTCATCATGACCACACTGCATGCGGGCGGCAAGTTCTCCGACAAGGCCTATGAGACCGCCGGCGGCCTGCACGGCGTCGGCATTTCGGTCGTCAATGCGCTGTCGGAACTGGTCGAAGTTGAAGTCGCACGCGACAAGATCCTGTACCGGCAGACCTTCTCGCGCGGCATTCCGCAGGACAAGTTGAAAAAAGTCGGCACGGCGCCAAATCGCCGGGGGACCGTGGTGAAGTTCAAGCCGGACTTCCAGATCTTCGGCGAAAAGATGCGTTTCCGCCCGGCCCGCCTGTTTCAGATGGCGCGATCAAAAGCCTATCTCTATCGAGGCGTTGAAGTACGCTGGAGCTGTGATCCTTCCCTGCTGCCAGAAGATTCCAAGGTTCCTGCCGAAGCCACGCTCTCCTATCCGAACGGATTGGCAGACCAGCTGGATGAAGTCTTCAAGGACAAGGCGACCATCACCGATGCAGCCTTTACCGGTCTTGTTGATCAAGGCGGCGAAGGTAAGGTCGAGTGGGCCATTGCCTGGACGCGCGCCGGCTTTGGCGAGGCGGACGGATTTTCACGCTCCTATTGCAACACTATTCCGACCCCGGATGGTGGTACGCACGAAGCGGGCTTCCGCTCAGCCATCACAAAAGGGTTACGCAATTTCGGGGAACTGACCGGAAACAAGAAAGCCTCCGAAATCACCGCCGAAGATATCATGGGCCATTCCGGCTTGCTCTTGTCTGTTTTCATCAAGGGTCCGGAATTTGTCGGTCAGACCAAGGACAAGCTGTCGACGGCCGAGGCCCACCGCCTGGTCGAAACCGCCGTGCGCGACCATTTCGACCACTGGCTGTCCGGCCACCCGGCCCAAGCCAACGCCCTGCTGGAGCACGCCATCGAGCGCGCGGAAATGCGCCTCAAGCGCCGCGCCGCCAAGGAAACCAAGCGTCAGTCGGCGACCCGCCGCGTGCGCCTGCCGGGCAAGCTGTCCGACTGCACGCGCAACACCTCCCAGGGCACGGAAATCTTCCTGGTCGAGGGCGACAGCGCCGGCGGCTCCGCCAAGCAGGCGCGCCTGCGCGAGACCCAGGCCGTGCTCCCCTTACGTGGCAAAATCCTCAATGTCGCCAGCGCCACCGCCGACAAAATGCGCGCCAATCAGGAACTGTCGGACCTGATGGAAGCCCTCGGCTGCGGCACCGGCGATCAGTTCATGGAAGATGACCTGCGCTACGAGAAGGTCATCATCATGACCGACGCCGACGTCGACGGCGCCCATATCGCGTCGCTTCTGATGACCTTCTTCTTCCAGGAAATGCCCAAGCTGGTGGAAACGGGGCATCTCTACCTGGCCCTGCCGCCCTTGTACCGGCTCAGCCAGGGCGGAAAATCGGCCTATGCCCGCGACGACGCGCATAAGGACGAATTGATGGAGACCGAGTTCAAGGGCCGCGGCAAGGTCGACGTCAGCCGCTTCAAGGGCCTGGGCGAAATGCCGCCGTCCCAGTTGAAGGAAACCACCATGGATCCGAACAGGCGTATCCTGCTGCGCGTGACGATCCCCACGGGCGACGGACCCGAGATCAAGTCCGAAGCCAGGCAGACGGCGAAACTGGTGGAAAGCCTGATGGGACGGAAACCGGAACTGCGCTTCGCCTATATCCAGGAACACGCGAAGTTCGTGCAGGACATCGACATCTAGTCAGCAACAGCCGTCAGCCCGCGAGGCCGACCCCCGCCGCCACGGCCGCCGCCGTGCGGTCAGGCACCCGGTAGACGTAGACCTGCGGGCATTGCGAATCATAGAGCTTGTGCACCGCCTCGGGCGTCCAGCCGGGGATGTCGAACACATTGGACACCACCAGGGTTCCGGGCTTGAGTTCCGCTTCCAGCTTGTGCCGGAGCTTTTCCAGAAGCTCGCTGTAGAGATAGCAGACCACGGCGTCTGTGCCCGCGAGCGATATCTTGCGGAAGTCGGCGCGCCGGACCGTCACGTTGCGCGGACCGAACAGGCCGTTGCGCACCTTCATCACCGCCCAAGGAAACGGCGACAGCTCATAGGCCATCGTTTCCGATTCCGGCATCGCCTTGGCGATGGAGAACGCCAGGTCGCCCCAACCGGCACCCAGGTCGACGACGGCGCAGACCCCGGCCAGATTAAGGATTTCATTGATCTTGCGCCGCGACGTGCGTGACGACGGCATGGGTGAAATGCCTGTGACCACGACGTAATAGGTCGTGACGATGACGAACAGCAGCACGCCGGCGAGAATCAGGTAATCGCCGCGCACCCGCTTCGATCTCAGTTCAACAAATCGTCGGACGGATCAAGACCCGTGTCTTCGTCCATCCCCAGCATGAGGTTCAGGCATTGCACCGCCTGCCCCGACGCCCCCTTGCCCAGGTTGTCGAGCAGCGCCGTCAGCACCGCCTGTCCCGTGGCTTCGTTGGCGAACACGAACAGCTTCAGGTCATTGGTGCCGTTCAGTCCTTCAGGCTCCAGATGGCCCAGGCCGAGCGCCGCGTCATAACCCTCGACGGTGACGAAACGGCGGCCCGCGTAATGGTCGGCGAGCGCGGCATGCAGGTCCTTGGCCGTCGGCGTGCCCGGCAGCGACCACAGGGGCACCGGAATCTGCACGATCATGCCCTGGCGATAGCGCGCCACGGAGGGCACGAAGATCGGCGCGTGGCTCAACCCCGAATACTTATGGATTTCCGGCACGTGCTTGTGCGCCAAGCCGAGCGCATAGACCCGCACGGCGGCGTCGATATGCCCTTCCGCACCTGTGTCCTCGAAGGCTTCGATCAGCTGCCGCCCGCCGCCGGAATAGCCCGACACGGCGTTAATGCTGGCGGCAAAGTCCTTGGGCAGCAGCCCGGCCGACACCAGCGGATGCAGCAGCGACACCGAGGCGACGGCGTAGCAGCCCGTGTTGGCGACGCGCGCCGCCCCGGCGACCGTGGCCTCATGGCCCTTGTCGTATTCCGGGAAACCGTATGTCCAACCCGCAGCCGTGCGATGGGCGGTCGAGGCATCGATCACCCGGGTCGAATTGTTTTCGATCAGGGTCACGGATTCCTTGGCCGCCGCATCGGGCAGGCAGAGGATCGCCACATCCGCCGCGTTCAACAGCTCGGCCCGCGCCGCCGGGTCCTTGCGGCGGTCATCGGCCAGACGCAAAAGGTCGACATCGGCGCGGCGGGACAGGCGCTGGCTGATCTGCAGTCCCGTGGTTCCTACTTCCCCGTCGATGAATACTTTGGCGGTCATGGTCTTGGTCCTTGTTGCGAAAACGGTCTTTGCGCCGACAGGGTATAGGCGGACCGAGGCCCCGGCGCAAGAATGCGCATTGATCCGCCGGACGTCACGGGTCTAGAGTTTCGGCCACATCCCGCCCACCCGTCCGGCACGAAAGCCCAAATCCATGCTGCTCCCGACCTCCAAGACCTTCACCCATGGCGATTTCACACTGTCCACGGGCGAAACCTTGCCTGACCTGACTGTCGCCTACGAAACCTGGGGCACGCTCAACGCCGCCGCCGACAACGCGATCCTGGTTTGCCACGGCTATACCAACTTCCCGCACGCCACCGGCGACGCAAGCGGCTGGGCCGTCAACTTGATCGGCCCCGGCAAGGCGGTGGACACGGACAAATACTTCGTCGTCTGCTCCAACATGCTGGGCTCGGCCTACGGCACCTCGGGTCCGGCCTCCATCAACCCGGCCACGGGCAAGCCTTGGGGCCCCGATTTCCCCGCCTATACCTGCGCCGATATGGTCGAGGCGCAGCGCCTGTTGATCGACCATCTGGGCATCGGCCAGTTGAAGGCCGTCATGGGTTATTCCTACGGCGGGCATCTGACCTTCCGTTGGGGGGCGACCCATCCCGACCGCATGCGGGCCCTGGTCCCCATCGCCGGCGTCATCAAGCGCGCCACCAAGCCCGAGCAAGTGCAGGCGATCATTGACCGTTACGCCAACTGCCCGGGCTGGAACGGCGGCCACTACTATGGCAACGAGGTTGAAGGCGGCGTGTTCGACCGCATGGTCGCCGACCGGATTGAGCGGCTGACCAACTACGGCATCGGCACGCATCTGGCCGACACGGTAAGTGATCCGGCGGAGCGCGAACGCATCATCCGCGGGCGCGCCGAAACCTGGGCCAAGGAATTCGATGCCAACTCCCTCTATATCCTCTACCGCGCCGGTATCGGCTCCGACATGACGCCGCTTGCGGGCGACATCAAGGCGCCGCTGCTGAACGTGCTGGCCGATACGGACAGCGTGGTCGACGTGGCCCTCGGCCAGCCGACGGTGGATCTGCTGAAATCAAAGGGCGTGGATGCCGAATTCCACGAGATCAAAACCCGCTACGGCCACGCCGGGCCGATGATCGACGCCGATCTGTGGGCGGACAAGCTGCGGGCGTTCCTCGACCGCACGCCCTGATCAAGGTCACCAGACCTTGGGCTTCTGGCCGGCCTTTTCCATTTCCTCGAACTTGTGCTGCAGGAAGCGCTGGAACGGCTGGTCTTTGTAAGCCCCGGCCTTCACGTATTCGAACATGGAATGGAAATGGAACGGTTTGAAATAGCCGGGCATGCGCGCGACCTCGGTCTCGCCGGCCTTCATTTCTTCGGGCGTCGGCAAGTACACGATGGTCGGCGTGAAGTTGACGCGCCAGCGGCGGGCCAAGTCCCGTTCCTCCATGGCCTTGCCGTCCAGGTCCGTGACCTCACGCGATCCCCACAGGTTCAACTGCAGGACCAGGAAGTTCTTTTTTACGAAGTCGGAGAGTTCCGGCACTGCGAAGTTCACGGTATGCATTTCTCGGCAGTAGGGGCAGCCCTTCTGCTCGAAGATCACGGCGACGCGCTTGCCCTGGGCCGCCGCCTCGGCCATGTCCTCGGCCAGGATCAGGAAGGTTTCGGCGAACCAGGGCTGCTTGTGCATGCCGTCCTCGCCGACCGTGGCGGCACGGGCCGTGCCCGAGATCGCCAATAACACAACCACTGCCGTCAAAAGCCGTCGCATGTCATGTCCTCCCATCGTTGGGCGGATAGTATAGCGCGAAAGCCCCCTGCCCGACAGGGCGCTCGGAAAAGGCGGCCTTGATCCCCCGCCGTTCAACCAAGAAATGGTGGCAAGAAATGGTGGGGAGCCGATTAATGTGCTACCCGTGATCCAGAACCAGAGGGGGGGAACAGCACATGCCGACAATTCTCATGACAGCGAAACTGGAGAAACCTTATGCCGACTGGGCAAAGGCTTTCGACAGCCACAAATCCGCCCGGGAAGCGGCGGGCATCAGAGCCATCTACAGAGGTCACCAATTGGATGTGCCGGACACCATCCATGTTCTGATGTCGGTCCCCTCCATGGAGGTTATGGAGGCCTTCATCGCCGAACACGGCGAAACCATCAAGAATTCCGGGCACAACGTCGAATCCACCAAGGTCACGGTCTGCTCTGATTGACGCGCTTTAGACACAGACGGACGGCACGAAAAAGGCCGCTCCTTCAGGAGCGGCCTTTCCGATACCTTGCGTGGAGACGGGCGATGGCCGACCCGGCCATCCCCATCGCCCTGTAGGCTTATCGCTTCGAGAACTGGAAGCTACGACGGGCCTTGCGGCGGCCGAACTTCTTACGCTCGACGGCGCGGCTGTCACGGGTCAGGAACCCGCCCGCCTTCAGCTTGCCGCGCAGGGTCGGCTCGAAATAGGTCAGCGCACGGGAAATACCGTGGCGCACGGCGCCGGCCTGGCCCGAAAGCCCGCCGCCCTTGACCGTGCACATGACGTCGTACTGGCCCAGGCGCTCGACCGTTTCGAACGGCTGCTTGATCATCATCTGCAGCACCGGGCGCGCGAAATACAGCGTGACGTCCCGGCCGTTGACGGTGATCTTGCCCGGCCCCGGCTTGATCCACACGCGGGCGACGGCGTCCTTGCGGCGGCCCGTGGCGTAGGAGCGGCCGTGCTCGTCGATCACCGGCTCCGCAGGGGCCGCGTCTTCGACGTCCGGAGCACCCGTCAATTCCTTGAGGTCCTCAAGCGTTTTCACATCTTCGGACATGGATTAGGCGCTCCTTTTGTTCTTCGGGTTCATGGACGCAACGTCCAGAACCTGCGGCTGCTGGCCGGCATGGGGATGCTCGGCGCCGGCATAGACGTGCAGTTTGCGCATCTGCTCGCGGCCCAGCGGGTTGCGGCTAATCATCCGCTCGACGGCCTTGATGACGACGCGCTCGGGATGGGCGCCGCCCAGGATGCCGCCGGCCGTGCGGGTCTTGATGCCGCCCGGATGGCCCGTGTGGTAATGGTACTTCTTGTCCGCCAGCTTGTTGCCGGTCAGGCGCACCTTGCCGGCGTTGATGACGATGATGTGGTCACCGCAATCGATATGCGGGGTGTACATCGGCTTGTGCTTGCCGCGCAGGCGAGAGGCGATGACCGACGCCAGACGACCGAGGACAAGACCTTCGGCATCGACGACGAACCAACCCTTTTCGACTTCCGTCGGTTTCGCGGAATAGGTTTTCATCGGTTCACGTTCCTTAAAAGCTTTCGCGGCCCGGTCCCCAGGCAAAACGCGCGCAGGGAGGGCCGAAGGCGGCGGAATATGCCACACAAGAGCGGGAAGTCAAGCGGAATAGCGCAACATTTTCCGTCGCTTACAAGCACGGTATTATAATACCGTAATTTTACACCTCAACCTTGCGGCGGGATCGAATAGGTCCCCGTCATATGCGCCACGGCAGCGTCGAAGCCGTCGGAGCGGACCGTCACCTCGATCACCGCAAGACGCTTGCCGAGCTTCAGGACCGAGGCTTCGGCGATCAGGTCCGCGGGTTCGGGCCGATGCAGAAAGTTGGCGTTGAAACTGGTGGTGACGGCCAGTTTCACCGGCCCGATCCGGCCCAGCAGGGCCGCGTACATGGCGGCGTCCGCCAAGGCCATCATCGCCGGGCCCGACACCGTGCCGCCGGGACGCAACTGGCGATCGCTGGCCGGCATGCGCAGGACCGCCGTGCCCTCCCCGATGGCGTCGGCACGCATGCCGACCTCGTGGGCGAAGGGGATTTCCTCCTCCAGAATACGGTTGAAATCTTCGGCGGTGATTTCCGGCATGGCGCGGGCTCCGGGCTGAATTGCGTGAGCCGCGACGGTAATTGACGTTTACGTAAACGTCAATTCAGCCCTTCCCCTGCTTGGGTGGGCTTGCCATGCCGGGCTGCCGAGCCGTAGAAACACTGAGGGAAGGAGCCGACATTCATGACGGACAGCAATAACCAGGGTGCCAACGAGGCCGTTCTTCTACGTGACGACCGCGACGGCATCGCGACCCTGACCCTCAACCGGCCGGACA
>DNMS01000294.1:6113-6270 GCA_003488105.1 Rhodospirillaceae bacterium | reverse complement strand
CCTGCTGCGCCTTGGCGGTGTTTACCGCTTCCAGGACGGTTTCCCGGACGGGGGCGAAGGGGTCGGTGGTGGTCGTTTTCTTGGTAGCCATTGTCTTAAATCTCCTGTTTCCCGATATGGCGAAAAGGGCTGAAGCGGGCGGCCCGATCATCGGCAC
>DNMS01000294.1:5565-5935 GCA_003488105.1 Rhodospirillaceae bacterium | reverse complement strand
CGGGCGGCCCGATCATCGGCACCGCCATTCATGTTGCGATGCAACATTGCTAATATGCCTAAGATTTCCAGTATCGTCAAGAATTTTATTGTGCAGTGCACAATTTATCTAAAAAGACTGAAACGCATTGAATTCCGCCGCTTTCGCGGCCGTCAGGGGCGAACGTGCTGCTTGATTATCGACCGCTGCTGGCTCCTAAATGGGGCGGATGGGGGCATCACAAGAAACGACGATCCTTGGGAGGGATAGACCAGTCATGACCATGAAAGCCGTGCTTTGGCGCCCGATGTATGATCCGGGCGGCCATGACCTTTTGCGCGCCGCCGGGATTGAGCCGGTGGTCGTCGACAGCCCCGATGCCGATCAGGTG
>DNMS01000294.1:0-5539 GCA_003488105.1 Rhodospirillaceae bacterium | reverse complement strand
CCCGCCATGACCATGAAAGCCGTTCTTTGGCGCCCGATGTACGATCCGGGCGGCCACGATCTTTTACGTTCCGCCGGGATCGAGCCGGTGGTCGTCGACAGTCCCGACGCCGATCAGGTGAAGGCCGCCCTCGGCAACGCCAATGCGCTTTGGGTGCGCACGCCCGAACGGGTCACCGCCGAGATCATGGACGCCGCACCCGGCCTGACCGTGATCTCGACCTCCGGCTTCGGCACCGACAACATCGACATTCCCGCCGCCACGACGCGCGGCATCCTGGTGGTCAACCATCTGGGGTTCGGGCGCACGCCCGTGGCCGAACATACGGTGATGCTGCTGCTGGCCTGCCTGAAGCAACTCACCTGGGGCGATCGCGCGGCCCGCGACGGCACCGCCTGGTCGCAGCGCCAGGGTTTGCAGGTTTACGAACTGGAAGGCCGCACGGTCGGCATCGTCGGTCTCGGCTATATCGGATCGGAATTGGCGAAGAAACTGCGCCTCGCCTTCAATTGCCGGGTCCTGGCCTTCGATCCCTATGTCAACGCGCGGCTCGCCTTGGTCACCGGCGCGGAAATGTGCGCCGATCTGCACGCCATGCTCGGCCAGTGCGACGCGCTCGCCATGGCGGCGGAATTGACGGACGAAACCCGCAATATGATCAGCACGGCCGAACTGGCGGCCCTGCCCGAAGGGGCCGTGGTGGTCAACGCGGCGCGAGGGCAGTTGATCGATCTCAACGCCCTGGATGCGGCCCTCAAATCCGGGCACATCCGGGCGGCCGGGCTCGACGTCGTGTTCCCCGAACCGCTGCCCGCCGACCATGCGCTGCTGAACAACCCCAAGGTCATCTTCACGCCGCACACGGCGGGGGTCACCCAGGAAGCCTCGAAGGCGCTGGCCATCTCGGCGGCGGAGCAGATCACCACGGCCCTCAAAGGCGATCTGCCGCCGTTCCCCCTAAACCCCGAGGTCTGGGATAGTCCACAGTCGCGCCGCCCGCGCTAGGTTCGCGATGGCCGGGGGCCTCATGTAAAGTTACATATGTATTTTAAAATAACATATGTTATTATCCTGAGAAATCAACTCGGGAGGCAGACATGACAACACGCAGCGCCCTGCAGGGAATCACCGTGCTCGACATGAGCCGCGTTCTCGCGGGCCCCTCATCGACCCAACTGCTTGGGGATCTCGGCGCCGAGGTCATCAAGGTGGAACGCCGCGGCGTCGGGGATGAGACCCGCACCTGGGGACCGCCCTATATGAAGGGCGCCGATGGCGACGACAGCGGCGAAAGCGCCTACTACCTGTCGGCCAACCGCAACAAGCGGTCCGTCACGGTCGACATCGCCAAGCCGGAAGGCGTCGCCCTGGTCCGCCGCATGCTGGCCAAATCGGACGTTCTGATCGAGAACCTGAAGGTCGGGGGCATGGCGAAGTACGGCCTAAGCTACGACGATCTGAAGGCCGATTTCCCCGGCCTCGTTTATTGTTCGATCACCGGCTACGGGCAGACCGGCCCCTACGCGCCGCGCCCCGGATACGACATGATGGCCCAGGGCCTGGGCGGCCTGATCAGCATGACCGGCGAGCCCGGGCGGCTTCCGGTCAAGGTGCCGATCGCCGTCAACGACGTGATGACCGGCATGTACGCGGCGGTCGCCATCCTGGCGGCGCTGCGCCACCGGGACGCCACCGGCGAGGGTCAGCACATCGACCTGGGCCTGCTCGATGTTCAGGTCGGCTGGCTCTACAATCAAGGCATGAACTATCTGATCGGCGGCACGATCCCCGAACGCCTGGGCACCGCCCATCCCAACACCGTGCCCTACCAAGCCTTCGAGACGAAGGACGGCTTCGTCATCATGGGCGCCAACAACGACGACCAGTTCCAACGCTTTTGCGAAATGGCGGGCGAGCCGGAATTGGCCCGGGATCCCCGCTTTGCGACCAACCCGGACCGGCTCAAGAACCGTGACGTTCTTATCGCCAAGGTGCAGGAGATCATGCACCGGCGGACCAGCGCGGAATGGATCGAAGACCTGAGCGCGGCGAGCCTGCCGGTTTGCCCGATCAACGACCTGGAGCAGGTGTTCGCCGATCCCCACGTGCAGGCCCGCGGCATGAAGATTTCCATGCCCCATGGTGCGGCCGGTAGCCAGCCGGTAGATATGATCGGAAATCCCATCAAAATGTCGGGAACGCCGGTATCCTACCGCCGCCCGCCGCCGACCCTGGGCGAGCATACCGACGAAGTTCTGAACGACGTGTTCGGCCTGTCGCAGGACGAGGTTTCCCGTCTGCGTGCCGACGAAATCATCTAGGAGGAACATACCATGAGCGTGACAGTCACCTTTGTCGGATCGGGCGATGCCTTCGGTGCCGGCGGCCGGTTCCAGACCTGTTATATGGTCGATGCGCCGGGCTTTCGCTATGTCATCGACTTCGGCGCGACCAGCATGACCGCCTTGAACCAGCTGGGCATCGATCACACCACCATCGACGCCGTGGTGCTGACCCATATCCACGGCGATCATTGCGGCGGCCTGCCTTTTTTCCTGATGGATTCCATGCTGGGCGCCAAGCGGACGAAGCCCCTGGTGATCGCCGGGCCGCGCGACACCCAGGCCCGCATCGCGGGCATCTGCGAAGCTTTGATGCCGGGCATGCACGCCATGTCACCAAAGTTTCAACTTAGCTATGTAGAAATGCCGGTCATGCAGGAATCGCGGATCGGCCCATTGACGGTTACCCCCTATCCCGCGGCGCATACGGGGGAGACCAATCCCACCAGTCTGCGCACGGAGATCGCTGGGAAAGTTGTGTCTTATACGGGCGACAGCGCCTGGACCAAGCATATGCCCGACGTCGCCCGGGACGCGGACCTGTTCATTTGCGAATGCTATTTTTATGGCAAGCCCATCAAGTTTCACATGAACTACCCGGACATCGTCGAACACAAAGAGGATTTGACGCCCAAGCGCATGATCCTGACTCATTTCAGCCGCGAGATGATTCCGCACAAGGACGAGGTGCCCGAGGAAACGGCCCATGACGGGCTGGTCGTCAATCTTTAGGGGAAGACAGCAGATATGACCGTACGTGTTGCAATCAACGGCTTCGGCCGCATGGGGCGCTTGGCCCTGCGCGCGGCCTGGGGGTTCGACCCCGCCAAACCGGCCAGCCTGCAAGGCCCGGACGGCGCCTGGGGCAGGGGTGATATCGACATCGTCCATATCAACGAACCCGGCGGCACGGCGGAGATGGCGGCGCACCTGATGGCCTTCGACAGCGTCCATGGCCGCTGGCCCGTGGCGACGCGGGCGGACGGCGCGGATGCGGTCATTCTCGGCGACCGGCGCCTTGGCTATTCCAGCGCATCGAAGCCCACCGAAATCGACTGGGCCGGTTTGGGCGTGGATCTGGTGTTGGAATGTTCCGGCAAGTTCAAGACCCGCGACGCCCTGGCCCCCTATTACGCCGCCGGGGTAAAGAAAGTCGTCGTCTCGGCGCCGGTGAAGGGAGATGCGCTCAACATCGTCATGGGCGTCAACGACGATCTCTACGACCCCAAGGTCCACGATCTGGTGACCGCGGCGTCCTGCACCACCAACTGCCTGGCCCCGGTGGTCAAAGTCATTCACGAAGGCATCGGCATCGACCACGGCATGATCACCACCATTCACGACGTGACCAACACGCAGACGGTGATCGACAAGCCCATGAAGGACATGCGCCGCGCCCGTTCGGCGCTCGCCAACCTGATTCCGACCTCGACCGGATCGGCCACGGCGATCACCATGATTTTCCCGGAACTGAAAGGCAAGCTGGACGGCATCGCCGTGCGGGTGCCGCTGCTCAACGCCTCCATCACGGACTGCGTGTTCGAGGTCGCGCGCAAGACGACGGTGGAAGAAATCAACGACCTGCTGCGCCGGGCCGCCGATGGGCCACTCGCGGGTATCCTCGATGTCGAGGACCGGCCCCTGGTGTCCAGCGACTTCAAGAGCGACACCCATTCGTCGATCATCGACGCACCGTCGACCATGGTCACGGACGGCACCCAGGTGAAGATCATCGCCTGGTACGACAACGAAATGGGCTATGCCCACCGCCTGTACGAACTGACGGAGAAGGTGGCGCGGTCAATCGACTGACTTAGGCCTGCCAGGAGCATCAAGCGATGTTGGACGTTCGAAAATACGCCGTCGTGACCGCCGCCTATTGGGGTTTCATGCTCACGGACGGTGCTCTGCGCATGCTCGTGCTGCTGCACTTCCACCGGTTGGGCTATACCCCGTTCGAACTGGCGGTGCTGTTCCTCGCTTATGAGCTGATGGGCATCGTCACCAACGCCGGCGGCGGCTGGGTGGCGTCAAGGTTCGGGCTCAAGCTGACCCTGACCGGCGGCTTGTTGCTTCAAGTCGTCGCCCTACTCGCCCTCTCGACGCTCGATCCTACTTGGCCGAAGGAACTGTCCGTGCTGTTCGTTCTGGTGGTCCAGGGCCTGTCAGGTATTGCCAAGGACCTGACGAAGATGAGCTCGAAAAGCGCGCTTAAGTTCGTCGTGCCTGAGAATGAAACCGGCGGGCTCTACCGCTGGGTCGCCCTGTTGACGGGCTCCAAGAACGCCATCAAGGGGCTGGGCTTTTTCATCGGGGCCTTGCTGCTGTCCGTCGCCGGGTTCCAGGGCGGGTTGTGGCTGATGGCCGGGTTCCTTGCGGTCATCCTGGCGGGCGCCGCCCTGGCCGTCGAAAAAGGCATGGGAAAGGCCAAGAAGAAAGCCAAGTTCACCGAGATTTTCTCCAAGTCGCGGGAGATCAACCTGCTGTCGGCGGCGCGGGTGTTCCTGTTCGGCGCCCGCGACGTGTGGTTCGTCGTCGGCGTGCCCGTGTTCCTGTACGACCAACTGGGTTGGACCTTCAATCAAGTCGGCGCGTTCATGGCCGCCTGGGTAATCGGTTACGGCTTCGTGCAGGCGGTGGCACCGAAATTGACGTCGCGCTCCCTCGACGGGTTGAGCACCGAAGTCCGCGCCGCAAGGATTTGGCTGGTCTTGCTCGCCCTGACCGTCGTGGTGATCATTGCGGCATTGAGCCTCGGCGTTGATCCTGGGGTCGCCCTGATCGCCGGACTGGCTCTGTTCGGAATCGTGTTCGCCGTGAATTCCGCCGTGCATTCCTACCTGATCCTGGCGCTGTCGGAAAACGACGGTGTGACCATGAATGTCGGCTTCTACTACGGCGCAAACGCCACCGGGCGCCTGTTGGGAACCCTGTTGTCCGGTATTTCCTATCAATGGGCGGGGATCGACGGATGCCTGATGGTCGCCTTCGCGTTCATCGCGGCGGCCACGGTTTTTACCTCGTTCCTCCGCGACAAGCGCGCGTTACACGCGGCCTAGAAATCATCCCATCCCTTAGCCGCGCAGCAGAACCGCCGCACATTTCTCGTCCGTGATCAGCGTATTGGCCTAGAAATCATCCCATCCCTTAGCCGCGCAGCAGAACCGCCGCACATTTCTCGTCCGTGATCAGCGTAT
>DNMS01000211.1 GCA_003488105.1 Rhodospirillaceae bacterium | reverse complement strand
TCGATGTCGTGCTTGAATTTCTTGTCCAGGTCGGGCGCTTCGTCGATATCGTACAGTTCGCCGTCGATGCGGATGCGCTGAAACCCCTTCTGCGCGAAGGCGGCGATTTCCTTTTTGTATTCGCCCTTGCGGCCGCGCACGACGGGAGCCAGCAGATAAAGCCGCGTGCCCGGTTTCATGGCCATGATGCGGTCGACCATTTCCGACACGGTCTGGCTTTCGATCGGCAGACCCGTGGCCGGCGAATGGGGGACGCCGACCCGCGCGAACAGCAGGCGCATGTAGTCGTAGATTTCCGTGACCGTGCCGACGGTGGAGCGCGGATTGCGCGAGGTCGTCTTCTGTTCGATGGAAATGGCCGGGCTGAGGCCGTCGATATGGTCGACGTCGGGCTTCTGCATCAGTTCCAGGAACTGGCGGGCATAGGCGGACAGGCTTTCCACATAGCGGCGCTGACCTTCGGCATAGATGGTGTCGAAGGCGAGGGACGATTTGCCCGATCCCGACAGTCCGGTGATGACCGTCAGGCTATTGCGCGGCATCTCCACGTCGACGTTGCGGAGATTGTGCTCCCGGGCGCCGCGGACGGTAATTTTTTCCATGAGAGTTCCGAGTGCCATCCGTCAGGAGGAAGGGCGGAAGGTGCTGTTTTCACAAGCGCTGAGTCATATAGGGGCCCGCGTCCGACGTAAAGCAAGACTCGATTGAGAATAATTTCACTAAAATGTTTCGTGAAAATTCACAAAAAAATGCATCTGAAACAGAATCTTGAATGTTTTTGCGTGAATTAAATTTCGAACATGAATAAAATATGACGGTCAAGCAAGGAGGCGCCTCCCTTGAAACCGGCAGCGCTGCCACGATCGAATGGAGGCACATATGACACAGGACGACAAATCGGCCCTTAAATGGACCGTCGGGTTCGTGGCCCTGGTCCTTATCCTTGGTTACGGTGCCTATGCGGCTGGCTGGCTGACCCAGTAATCGCGTAGACGCCATCTGAATCACACCAACGGAACTTGCGCCGGCCCTTTCGGGTCGGCGTTTTTTTTCCGCCCAGCCAAGGGGGCAGGCTGGAAGCCATGGGCGTTTGCAAATCGGCTCCGGTGATTTAAAAGGGCCGAATTGAAACGCCCGGCCGAGGACCCTGCCATATGCCCAGCGACAGCGACGCGCAATTCGACAAGGCGGACATGATCCTGTCCAATGCCTTGCAGGAATTCATCAGCGCCGGCGTCAGTCAGGAGGTCTATGGCATGGCGATGCTGGAGATCGGCATCCTGGCCCTGGTCAAACTTGACGAGAGCGAGGAACGCATCGCTGCCCTGGTCGCCGACTTCATCGCCCGGGCGCGCCAGGGTGGGCCGCAGGCACCGGCGCCCCGGGCAACAGACACCTAGCCGCGGCCGGACGATTCCGGCTAAAGTCCGCTATCCTCCCAGGGGGGGGCGGAAGAACATCAAGACACAGCAAGAACGAGGATTCCGATGGCAGGAAGCGTCAACAAAGTCATTTTGGTCGGCAATCTTGGCCGCGACCCCGAAGTCCGATTTTCCCAGTCCGGCCAGAAGATCGTCAACATGTCCATCGCCACGTCGGAAACCTGGAAAGACAAGCAATCCGGAGAGCGCAAGGAAAAGACGGAATGGCACCGTGTCGTGGTGTTCGACGAGCGGCTTGCCGACGTCTGTGAGCGATACCTGAAGAAGGGATCCAAGGTCTATCTGGAGGGCACGCTGCAGACCCGCAAGTGGACCGGCAATGACGGGGTCGAGAAATACACGACCGAAGTTGTTCTGCCCCGCTTTAACGGCGTCATGACCATGCTCGACGGCCGCGGCGAAGGCGGCGGTGGTGCGGGCGGCGGTGGCGGCTACGGTGGGTCCGACGACAGTGGATCGAGCTGGGACGGCCCGGGCAACGACAGCTCTGGCGCAAGCAGCGGCGGCGGCGGGGGCGGTCGCTCCGATCTGGACGACGAAATTCCGTTCTGACGGCCGCCGAGGCGGGCCACGATAGACAACCGATACCGTTGAGGGACGGTCGAAGGAAGCAGGCGAGGCGTTAAATGACGACCCAAGGGAGCACGACGGTTCCCCCGCGCCAGGGCGTACGTTTGCGTTTCGTTTTGGCGGTCGTGTTGATCGTCGTCGGCTCGGTGCCGTCTGTCATCTTGGCGTCCTGGCTGCATACCCGCGCCATCGACATCCAGGTTGCCGACGTGTCGCAGCGTTCCTTGCTGCTGGCCAAGACCCTGGCCCGTTTCATTGCAGACGATCTGATCGAGTTTCAGCACGCTTTGGACGGCTTGACGACGCAATATCCCCTGTCTGGTCTGCCCAAGGCGCTGATCGACAGCGCCGATCATCGGGGGATATCGGCGATTTGCCTGTTGAGCGGCGCGCGCCAGCCCCAGGACGCCGTCGTGATTTCCGGCACGGCCTCCTGTCTGCCGCGGGACGAAAACCGCATGTGGCGCGACATCCGGGGGCGCTTGCCCGCAACGGGCGGTGGCGTCGTATTTTCCGAGGTTATGCTGGACAGCGACGGCCAGCCCGCGGCATTTGCCGTCAATTTCCGCGCCGGTTTGCCGCTTGCCGCGGCACGCATGTCGCTGGACCGGTTGCGCGACCTGCGGCGTTCCATCGTGTTCGGCGAAAAGGGACATGCGGCCATCGTCGATCATCGGGGCAATATCGTGTCCCATCCGCGCCCCGATTGGGAAGCCGCGATCAAGAACATCGCGACGATCGACCCGGTCGCGCGCATGATGAAGGGGGAATCCGGTATCTCCCGGTTCCATTCGCCTGCCGCCAACCTGAAGATGATCGCCGGTTATGCTTCCGTGCCGGGCACCGGTTGGGGTGTCATGGTGCCCCAACCCGAACAGGAACTGGCGTTCCACGCCGAAGACATCCAGAAAAGCACCCAGATCGCCCTGATCGTCGGGGTTCTGGTGGCCGGTGGGTTTGCCTGGTGGCTTGCGGGCTGGCTGACCGCCCCCATCGCCCGGATCGAAGCGGCGTCGCGCC
>DNMS01000302.1:10037-15283 GCA_003488105.1 Rhodospirillaceae bacterium | reverse complement strand
GCCTTCACCATGCCGGAAGCCCCCGGCGTCGCCGTCGTGCCGGTGCTGGCCACGGGCAAGAAGTGCGACCGCTGCTGGAAAGTGCTCGACGACGTGGGCACGGACGCGGACCATCCGACGGTCTGCACGCGCTGTGCCGACGCCGTGCGCCATTCGCCCCTGGCCGCTGAATAGACGGCAGGCGGCGGACCCTTGGCCGAGCCCCATATCACGCTACGCCGCCAGGGCCTGGGGCTTGCCTTCCTGGTCATCGTCCTCGACCAGATCACCAAGTGGTGGGTGCTGACCGACATCATGAACCCGCCCCGGGTTATTGAAGTCACGCCCTTCGCCAATCTGGTCCTGGTGTGGAATCGGGGCGTCAGTTTCGGCCTGTTCAACACACAATCCGATTACGGGCCTTGGATTCTGGCCGCCGTGGCGGTCGGTGTTTCCGCCATTCTGGCGGTCTGGCTGTTCCGCGGGCCGGAACGCATCGTCGGCTGGGGAATCGGGCTGATCCTGGGGGGTGCCTTGGGCAATGTCATCGACCGCCTGGTCCATGGCGCCGTCGTCGATTTCGTCGATCTGCACGTGGCGGGCGCCCATTGGCCCGCTTTCAACGTCGCCGACAGCGCGATCACGGTCGGCGCGGTGCTTCTGATCCTTGATTCCTTGTTTCACCGGGATAAATCATCGTAGATTGGCACGCCTTGGCGGGGGCCGGAACGGTAACCCGTCCCATGGAAATCACCCTGGGGCACAACCTGTTGAGCATGAAACGGCGGGCATGAAACGACAAACAGCACGAACGACGGGCATTTTTCTGGTGCTGATGATGGCATTCAGCCTGGGTGCCTGCGATTCCGTGAAGCGCGCGATTTCCGGCGGCAAGAAGGCCCCTGACGAATTCGCCGTCTACAAGCGCCCGCCTTTGTCGCTGCCGCCCGATTATGCGCTGCGCCCGCCCGAGCCGGGACGCGAACAGCTTGAAACCTACAGCCCGCGCGACCAGGCCCGCGCCGCCATGCTTCGCCGCCCGGTGCAGGCGCAGCCGCTTGCCGAAACCACGCCGGGCCTGACCGTGCTGATGGCCAAGATGGGCACGGCCGATGCCGACCCCGCCATCCGCACGATCATCGACCAGGAAACGCTCGCGCTGTCCGAAGAGGACCGCCGCCTGATCGACAAGCTGATCTTCTGGGTCGACGACCCGAAATATTCGGGCACCGTGGTCGATCCGGCGGCCGAACAGCGCCGCCTGCTGGAAACCCAGGCGCTGGGCAAGCCGGTCAACGAAGGCAAGACGCCCGAGATCAAGCGCGAGACCCGCAAGAAGGGCATTCTCGGATTCTAGCCGGAAGCCCGCAAAAAGCGCCTGTCCGCCTTGAAATCGCCGCGATCTCGACGACAATCTTCCCAAAGTCTATTCCCAGGGGCGTCCGCCGTTGCCCCAGGCGCCGTTCATCCCCATCTTTCAGGGACCCGCCACTCCGCATCCCGCCCGCTGACCGCAACCCGCAACAGGCCCTGATCCCGACATGTTCATGCCCCCCGCCTCTCGCCACCGGTCCGGTCGGCACTTCCGTCCGCTGATCGCCGCCCTGGCCCTGCTGACCGCCGCCCTGACCCTGAGCGCCACGCCGGCCTTGGCCAAGGTGTTCAGCCCGGAAACCTTCACCCTGAAGAACGGCATGCAGGTGGTCGTCGTGTCCAACCACCGCGCCCCCGTGGTCACCCATATGGTTTGGTACAAGGTCGGCTCCGCCGACGAAAGCTCCGGCTATTCGGGGATCGCGCATTTCCTCGAACACCTGATGTTCAAGGGCACCAAGACGCGCAAGCCAGGCGAATTTTCCAAGCTGATCGCGCGTTACGGCGGCCAGGAAAACGCCTTCACCTCCTTCGACTACACGGCCTATCACCAGACCATCGCCCGCGAACACCTGGAGATGGTCATGGAGATGGAGGCCGACCGCATGACCAACCTGACCCTGACCGACGCGATCATCGAGCCGGAACGCCAGGTGGTGCGCGAGGAGCGCCGGTCACGCACGGACAACAACCCGGCCGCGATCCTGGGCGAGCACGTGTCCGAGGCGCTGTACCGCAATTATCCCTACCGGCGGCCGATCATCGGCTACGACCACGAGATCGTCGCCATGACCCGCCAGAACATCATCGATTTCTACAAACGCTGGTACGCGCCCAACAACGCGATCCTGGTGGTCGCCGGCGACATCACCGCCAAGGAACTGAAGCCGCTGGCGGAAAAATATTACGGCGCCGTTCCCGCCGCCGCCCCGATCATCCGCGCGCGCCCGGCCGAACCGCCGCAGGAAGCCGCGCGCATCGTCGCCATGCAGCATACCCAGGTCCGCCAGCCGTCGTGGCGCCGGTCCTACCTGGCCCCCAGCTATCTGTACGGCGAAACGCAGCACGCCTATGCCCTGCAGGTCCTGACCGAAATCCTGGGCGGCGGCGGCACATCGCGGATTTACCGCAAGCTGGTCATCGACGACCGCAAGGCGGTCTCGGCGGGTTCCTATTACGACGCCGATTCCCTGGGCCCCAGCAGTTTCACCATCTACGGCAGCCCCCGGCCCGGCGTCACCCTGCCCGAGATCGAACAAGCCGTCGATGCCGAGCTTGACCGGATCGCAAAGGACGGCGTCACCAAGGACGAGGTCGCCCGCGCCAAGAAACGGCTGGTCGCGAGCGCCGTGTTCGCCCGCGATTCCTTCACCACCGGGGCGCGGACCCTGGGGGCAGCACTTGCCGTCGGGCGCAAGGTCGCCGATGTGGAGGCCTGGCCCGACCGCATCACGGCGGTCACTGCCGAGGAAATCCAGGCCGCCGCCAAATACGTTTTCGTCAAGAAACGCTCGGTCACAGCCTTTCTCGTGGAAGATAAGGAGAAGCCGGAATGAGCCGCCTTCTGTCCCGCACCGCCCTTGCCCTGGCGGCGGTCGTCTTCGTCCTCTACACCGTGCCGGCCAAGGCGACCCAGATCGAGCGCGTGGTCAGCCCCGGCGGGATCGAGGCCTGGCTGGTCGAGGATCACCTCAACCCCATCATCTCCCTGCATCTTGCCTTCCGCGGCGGCAGCGCCCTTGACCCCGAAGGCAAGGAAGGCCTGGCCAACATGGTCTCGACCCTGCTTGACGAAGGGGCCGGCGACTTGGACAGCAAGGCCTTCCAGCAGACGCTGGAGGACAAATCCATCACGCTGCGCTTCAGCGCCGCGCGCGACAGCTTTGGTGCGCGCGTCCAGGTATTGACCGAATACCGCGACCTGGCCTTCGACCTGCTGCGCCAGGCCATGACGAAACCGCGTTTCGACGCGGAACCCGTGTCGCGTCTGCGCGCCCAGCTTCTGGCCAACCTGCGCCATGAATCGGAAGACGCCGACGCCATCGCCGGCAAGACGTTGATGAAGACCCTCTATCCGGATCATCCCTACGGCCGCCCGACCGGTGGCACCCTGGAAAGCGTCGCCGCCATCCAGGTTGCCGACATGCGCGCCTTCGTCAAGGAACGGCTGGCCTTGGACACCCTGGCGATCGGCGTGGTCGGCGACATCACGGCCAAGGAACTGGCACCGCTGCTCGACAAGACCTTCGGCGCCCTGCCCGCCAAGGCCGCCCCCTGGAAGATTGCGGAAGTGGCGCCCAAGGTCGCGGGCCGCACCATCGTCATCGAAAAGCCCCTGAAGCAAAGCAATATCCTGTTCGCCGACCGGGGCCTGATGCGCAAGGATCCGGATTTCTACACCGCCTATGTGATGAACCACATCCTGGGTGGCGGCGGATTCACTTCCCGTCTCTATACCGAAGTGCGGGAAAAGCGGGGCCTCGCCTATTCGGTCTATACCTACCTGCATCCCATGGACCGCTCCGCGATCTATGTCGGCGGCGCCGGCACGGCCAACGCGCGGGTCGCGGAAACCCTGAAGGTCGTCCGTGACGAATGGGCCAAACTGGCCAAGGACGGCGTGACCGAGGCCGAATTGACCGCCGCCAAGCAGTACCTGACCGGATCGTTCCCGCTGCGCTTCACGGCGACGGAGCGAATCGCGGCCATGCTGGTCGGCATGCAGACGGAAGATTTGGGCATCGATTATCTGGACAAGCGCAACAGCTATATTGAGGCCGTGACACTCGACGATATCCGCCGCGTGGCCCGGAAACTCTTGCATCCGGACGACCTTACCGTCGTCGTCGTGGGCGAGCCCAAGGACGTCAAACCGACGCCTTAAGCCCTGCCGTTGGCGATGCCGGAGACCGATGGTACTCTCGCCCGCGCAACGTCCCCCCGGAGGATCAGAGACCTTCATGCCGCCCCCCGCCTCAACGCCGGCCTGGCAGGCGCTCGCCGACCATCACCGGGTGGCAGCGGGCAGCCATCTGCGTGACCTTCTCGGCGACGACAAGCGCACCAAGGCCCTGACCTTCGCCCTGAGGGGCCTGTGCCTGGACCTGTCCAAGAACCGCCTCACCCCGGATACCCTTGCCCTGCTGATCGCCCTGGCCGATGAACGCGGTGTGGCGGCCCGGCGGGATGCCATGGCCGCGGGAGAGGCGATCAACGCAACCGAAGACCGCGCCGCCCTGCACATGGCGCTGCGCGCCCGGGCAGAAGACGGTTTCGCCGTCGGCGGCATGCCGGTCCATGGCGAGGTTCAGGCCGTGCTCGACCACATGGCGGACTTCGTCGCCGGGGTTGAAAGCGGCACCCGCACGGGTGCGACCGGAAAGCCTTTCACCGACGTCATCAACATCGGCATCGGCGGCTCGGACCAAGGTCCGCGCATTGCCTGTCGGGCCCTTGCCCCTTACCGGCGGCGCGGACTGACGCCCCGTTTCGTGTCCAACGTAGACGCCACGGACCTGACGGAGACGCTTGAAACCTGCGACCCGGAAACCACCCTGGTTATCATCTCGTCCAAGACGTTTACGACCGCCGAGACCATGACCAACGCCATGACGGCGCGACGCTGGCTGACCGAGGCGTTGGGACCCGGCGCCGTTGCCAAGCACTTCTGTGCCGTCACCACCAACGACGACGCGGCGCGCGATTTCGGCATCGGCGACGACGCCCTGTTCGGGTTCTGGGACTGGGTCGGCGGGCGGTTTTCCGTATGGTCGGCAATCGGCCTGCCGCTGGCGCTGACGGCGGGCATGGACGCGTTCCGCGACTTCCTGGCCGGGGCCCGGGACATGGACCGGCATTTCCTGGAAACGCCCTTGGCGGAAAACCTGCCCGTG
>DNMS01000302.1:0-9980 GCA_003488105.1 Rhodospirillaceae bacterium | reverse complement strand
GGTTTGGTCGGCGATCGGGCTGCCGCTGGCCCTGACGCTAGGCATGAACCTGTTCCGCGATTTTTTGGCGGGGGCCCGGGACATGGACCGCCATTTCCTGGAAACGCCACTGGCGGAAAACCTGCCCGTGCTGCTGGCGCTGGCCGGCATCTGGAATCGCAATTTCGAAGGGGCCGCCGCCCATGCGGTGCTGCCCTACGACCAACTGCTGGACGGCCTGCCCGACTACCTGCAGCAGTTGGAAATGGAAAGCAACGGCAAGGCCGTCGATCGGAACGGCGCGCCCGTGGCCCAACCCACCGCCCCCGTCGTGTTCGGCCAGGCGGGCACCAACGGCCAGCATGCGTTCTATCAGCTGCTCCATCAGGGCATGGACCTGATCTCCGCCGACTTCATCGCCGCCGTGGCGCCGGCCCATCCGGCGGGCGATCATCACGACAAGCTGCTGGCCAATTTCCTGGCTCAGCCGGCGGCCCTGGCGCTCGGCCGCAAGGCCGGGCCGGACGTGCCGCCGCACAAGCAGTTTTCCGGCAACCGGCCATCGACCACGATCCTGCTTGATCGGCTGGACCCGCGCACCTTCGGCATGCTGCTGGCGCTGTACGAGCACAAGGTGTTCGTCCAGGGCGTCATCTGGAACGTCAATTCCTTTGACCAGTTCGGGGTCGAGCTGGGCAAGGAGCTTGCCGGGCCGCTGACCAGGGCCCTTGCCCAGGGCGCGGACGCCCCGGGGCTGGATGCCTCGACCCGCAGCCTGCTCGCCCGCATTCGCCGGGTCCGGAGCGGCGGGGACGGTTCATGATCAATCCCCCCGTTATCCGCCGCCTGCCGGAGACCGTGGTCAACCGCATCGCCGCCGGCGAGGTGGTGGAACGCCCGGCCTCGGCGGTGAAGGAACTGGTCGAAAACGCCATCGACGCCGGCGCCAGACGCATCGAAGTCGTGATTCGCGACGGCGGGCAGACGGCGATCACCGTGACCGACGACGGCTGCGGCATGACCCCCGATGAAATCCAACTGGCGCTGGAACGCCACGCCACGTCGAAACTGCCCGACGACGACCTGATGGCCGTGTCCACCCTGGGGTTCAGGGGCGAGGCCCTGCCCTCCATGGCCGCCGTCGCGCGCATGACCATTACCTCGCGCCCAGAGGGCGCCGAGCAAGCCTGGGCCGTCACGGTCGAAGGCGGCGGTCCCGCCAAGGCCCAGCCCGCCGCCCATCCCCACGGCACCCGGGTCGACGTACGCGACCTATTTTATGCCACGCCGGCCCGACTCAAATTCCTCAAGGCCGCGCGCACGGAACAGAACCATGTGGTCGAAACCCTGAACCGCCTAGCCATGGCCCATCCGGAAATCGCCTTCACCCTGTCCGACGGCACCCGCGACCTGATCAAGCTGAACGCCGTCACCCCGCGCCTGGGCGACGATGCGTCCGCGGCGCGCCTGGAACGCCTGGCCGGCATCATGGGCCGCCCCTTCGCCGACAACGCCATGACCATCGACGCGGTCCGCGAGGGCATCCGGCTTTCCGGCCATGCCGGGGTGCCGACCCTGAACCGCGGCAACGCCGCCATGCAGTTCCTGTTCGTCAACGGCCGGCCCGTGCGCGACCGCCTGCTGCTGGGTGCGGTCAGGGGGGCGTATCGGGAATTTTTGGCCTCCGACCGCCATCCCCTGCTGGCGCTGTTTCTGGAGGTGCCGCCGACCGAGGTCGACGTCAACGTCCATCCGGCCAAGACCGAAGTCCGGTTCCGCGACGCCGGGGTGGTGCGCGGCCTGATCGTCAGCGCCTTGAAGCATGCCCTGGCCGAAGCCGGCCACCGGGCGTCCACCACCGTGGCCGGAGCCGCCCTGGGTGCCTTCCGGCCCAGTCAAAACCCTGGCGGCGCCCTGCCCCTGGGCCGGAGCGGCGGCGGAGGTTATGGCAGGGCCTATGCCCCAGCCGCGCGGCCCCAAGGGTTGTCGGACCTTTATGCACCCCTGCCCGATCTCGACCGCGCCCCCAGCGTGCCGATGACGATGGACTCGGACGGCGGCGCTGCGCCGGAACAGTTTCCAGCCGAATATCCCCTGGGCGTGGCACGGGCCCAGGTGCATGCCACCTACGTGATCGCCCAGACGGCGGACGGCCTGGTCATCGTCGATCAGCATGCGGCGCATGAGCGCCTGACCCAGGAAAAGATCAAGACGGCGATGGCGTCCGGTGGGGTCAACCGCCAGATGCTGCTGATCCCCGAGGTTGTCGAGATGGAGGAGCCGGCGGTCGACCGCCTGCTTGCCCGCGCGGATGAGCTGGCCGAGATGGGCCTGGTGATCGAGGGCTTCGGCCCCGGCGCCGTGGTCGTGCGCGAAACCCCGGCCCTGCTGGGCGACATGGACATCCAGGGCGTGATCCGCGATCTGGCCGACGATCTGGCAGAATACGGCGAAACCATCGCGCTGGCCGAACGCATCGGCGACGTCTGCGCGACCATGGCCTGTCACGGATCAATCCGCGCCGGCCGGCGCCTGAACGCCGACGAAATGAACCGCCTGCTGCGCGAGATGGAGGCGACCCCCCATTCCGGGCAGTGCAGCCATGGTCGGCCGACCTATGTGGAACTGAAGCTGTCGGATATCGAAAAGTTGTTTGGCCGGCGCTAAGATCGCCCTGTTATCCGCAACCGGACGATCTGGCCCATGCTGCGTGAATGGCTCACCCATCGGATGACCCCGGCCCCGGAACCGTTGAAGCGGCTCGGCTATCTGAAGGAACAGATCGCCATCGCCGCCCGACATCGGAGGCTCCATCCCGCGTGGAAGGAGCATCTGGTCCGCTCGCGCCGCTTCGTCCTGTGGTCCGCCGCCAATTGCCCCGGCCAGAACAAGGTGGTGATCCTGGGCTCGGGCGGACTTCTCGACGTGCCCTTGGGCGATCTCGCCGACGACTTCGCCGAGGTCGTGCTGATCGACATCTTCCATCCCCCCGCCGTGCAGGCCTGGGCGGCGCAATACCCCAACGTCTATTTGGTCGAAACCGATCTGACCGGCCTGGTCGATGGCTTGGCCCAAGGCGAGATGCCGGCTGAGCCGCCGCTACCGGACCTCCCCGAGGCCGATGCGGATTTGGTCGTGTCCCTGAACCTGCTGAGCCAATTGCCGCTGATCCCGGCCCGACACGTGCCGGAGAAACAGGCCAAAGCCTTCGCAACGGAAATCCAGCGTCAGCACCTGCGCGCCCTGCAGGCCCTGCCCGGGCGGGTCTGCCTGATCACGGAAACCGTGCGGGAATTCGTCGAGGACGGCGAGGTGGACGAGACGGAACCCACCCTTGCCGACATCAAACTGCCGGAGCCGGATGAACGCTGGATCTGGAATTTGGCGCCGGCGCCGGAAATTGAACGCAGCCGTGACCTGCGCCTCAGGGTCGCCGCCTATTCCAACCTTTTCAAGAAGTAGACCTTGGCCGCACCGTAGGTGCGTTCGTCCCGCACCTCGAACCCGCGTGTCCCGGCCAGGCTTTCCTCGGCCCCGACCTCGACCACCACGGTGGCGTCGGGGGTCAGCCAGTTTTTGTTCAAAAGCCCGCGCAGGGCCGGGTCAGCCATGCCCATGCCGTAGGGCGGATCGAGAAAAACCAGCCCGGCCGGCGTCTTGGCGGCGCGCGGCGGCACGGCCAGATGGGTGCAGTCGAGCCCCAGCATCAGGCATTCCCGCCACAGGCCCATGGCCGCCGCATTGTCCTTGGCGATCTTGAGGTGCTGTGGATTGCGGTCCGCGAACACGCCGAAGGCGGCACCGCGCGACATGGCTTCGAGCCCCAACGCCCCCGTGCCGCAGAACATGTCGGCGACGGTGATGCCGTCCAGATCCACGGCGGCCTTGCCATGGGCCAGAATGTTAAACACGGATTCCCGGGCCCGGTCCGAGGTCGGACGCAGATCCCGGCCCTCGGGCGCCGTCAGCTTCTTGCCGCGAAATCTGCCGGCAACGATGCGCATCAGACCGCACCCCGCATCAGGACAGGACCTTGCCCAACTGTTCCTTCAAGGTCTTGCCCTTGATCTCGTAGACGTCGCCGCGCGCCAGATTACCCAACTGGAACGGGCCGTAGGCCGTGCGGATCAGGCGGTTCACGGAAAGCCCCAGGTGTTCCATCACCTTGCGGACCTCGCGGTTCTTGCCTTCCGACAGGCTGATGGTCAGCCAGTGGTTGGCGAAACCCTTGCGCATCTTGTCGCCGGCATCCATCTGGTCGATCTCGGCCTTGATCGGGCCATAACGCACGCCGGACACGGTGACGCCGCGGGCCAGTTTGGCCAAATCCTCGGGCTTCACCACGCCATGCACGCGCACCCGGTAGCGCCGGTTCCAGCCGTTGGACGGCAATTCCAGGCGCCGCGCCAGGCCGCCGTCATTGGTCAGCAGCAACAGGCCTTCGGAATTGAGGTCGAGACGGCCCACGGATACCACCCGGGGCAGATCCTGGGGCAGGCGGTCGAACACGGTCGGCCGGCCTTCCGGGTCCTTATGGGTGGTGACCAGCCCGACCGGCTTGTGATAACGCCACAGCTTGGGCGGTGCCTTGCCCGGCAAGGGCTTGCCGTCGACCAGGATGATGCTGGCCTCGGTCACCGTATGGGCGGGGGTCAGGAGCTTCTTGCCATCGACGATGACGCGGCCTTCCTCGATCCAGCGTTCGGCTTCGCGGCGCGAGCACAGGCCCGCGCGGGCGATCACCTTGGCGATGCGTTCGGGGGCGTCCGGGGACTTGTCGGTCTTGGGTTTTTGGGCCATGGCGGGGACATTAGGGGCGGACGGCGGCGGCGGCAAGCATTGACGACGGGAGGCCGGCGAGTATGGTTGGCGCCATGGACAAACCGGCATCCGACAGTTTCATGGCCCAGGCCCTGGATGAGGCCCGCGCCGCGGCATCGCGGGGCGAGGTCCCCGTGGGCGCCGTGGTGGTCGAGGCGGCGACCGGCCGGATATTGGCCCGCGCCGGCAACGAGACCGAGGCCGGCCATGACCCGACGGCCCATGCGGAAATCCTGGCGCTGCGCCGCGCGGCACAAGCCCGGGGGGAGCCCCGCCTCCCGGACTGCGATCTTTACGTGACGCTGGAGCCCTGTGCCATGTGCGCCGCCGCCATCAGCCACGCCCGCATCCGCAGGCTCTATTTCGGGGCCTACGACCCGAAAGGCGGCGGGGTCGAACACGGCCCCCGGTTCTTCACCCAACCGACCTGCCACCACGCGCCCGAGGTGGTCGGCGGGCTGGACGAAACAGCGGCCGCCGCCTTACTCAAGGGTTTTTTCAAGGAACGCCGGTAAGTCTCTGAAATGTCGTTGGTTCAAGATTCCGCAGCGAGCGGTAGATTGACCAAGAGGTTCTGCGGCTTCAGGCGAACCTTCTGACCCGGGGTCATGCAGAGGGCGAGATAGATCGGCTTGCCGCGGACCTCGATGGCCATCTGGTTGGGGTCCTTGAAGTCGAGGCGGAACAGCGACAGCAGGCGTTCCATGCGCGCATCCTCGACATCTTCCCCTTCGTAAAGGTCGTTGAGAAGCGTCGAGGCCTCGGCATCCAACCCCAGATGCCAGACCCATTTTTCGTCGTTGATTTCCTGCACGGGCTGGATCGAGACCTCGGCCTCCAGGAAATGGCGGACCCAGGCTTCGAGCACGCGGCACAGTGCATCCAGCCCCGGCCGGGCGAAGGAAATGTCGAGCACGGTGTCGTAGCGTTCGTTGCGGTCCCAGTAGATAGCCGCCGTGTCCGTCTGCAACACGTCCATGTCGACCTGGCGGGCCGCCGAGCCGCTGCCGACCACCAGCTTACCCAGGCTACCCATGCCGGCTGTGGTCGCCAGCATCTCGACCGTTTCCGCGTCGCCCAGCAAAATCGCGCCGTCCTTCAGGGTGACCGTCTGTTCGCGGAACAGAAGTTCCGCCGCGCGGGCGCGGAACGGGTCGTCCGTACCGTCGATGACGCGCCGCGCCGCGACCTGAGCCATCTGGTCGATGAACAAGGGCGGCATGGTGACCCCGTCCGAGCGGAAGATTTCCAGGTAACAGGCCTCGACCGTGCCCGCCCCAACCAGCCGGTCGCGGAAGGCAAGCAGCACCCGGTAATTGTCGCGCGCGTCTTCATCGGCCATGGCGTCGATGCGCCCGCCGCCGACGGCTTCACGGGGATTGGCCATCAGGGCGCCGTGCAGCGCCCGTTCAGCATCGCAGGATTCCGCGATGGGGGCGATTTCCGGGCGTTGCAGATAAGCGCGCAGGAAGGCGTCTGTCACGGCCAGATGGCCGGCCCCGTTCCGCGTCAGCAGGTGATAGCCGGAATTGGGCCAGAAGTCGGGCGCCGGGCCGTTCATGGGCTAGTTGTGGCCGCTGATATCGGCGTGCAGCGGCTTGGTGTCCTCGAAGGCCTTTTTCTGCGCGTCGTCGGCGGGTTTCTGGAATTTGTCCTTCCACGCGTCATAGGTCATGCCGTAGATCGCCTCGCGGGCGGCGTCATAATCGACGTCTTCTCCCTTGGCCTGGGCCTCGGCGGCGTACCATTTTGCCAAGCAGTTGCGGCAGAACCCGGCCAAGTTCATCAGGTCGATGTTCTGCACGTCCGTGCGTTTCTGCAAATGCTTGATCAGGCCGCGAAAGGCGGCGGCTTCCACTTCCGTGCGGGTCTTGTCGTCCATGTCGTCATCTCCTCCGTCTGCCGCCGCGTGCCCGATGGGGCGCGGGGGCCGTCTGTTTCTGCGCTCTATATAGGGGCCGGCCTGGGTCGGCAAAAGGGCGGCGGCACCTAACGCTTGATCGCCCGCCAGCCGATGTCGCGGCGGCAGAAGCCTTCGGGCCAGTCGATCAGGTCGACCGCCTCATAGGCCCGGGCCCGGGCTTCGGTCACGTCCTTGCCGATGGCCGTGACCCCCAGCACGCGACCGCCGTTGGCGGTGACCGTTCCGCCCGCGCCCGCCGCCGTTCCGGCATGGAACACAACCACGCCATCGACCGCGCCGGCGGCATCCAGCCCCTTGATTTCAGTGTCTTTTTTATATTTTCCGGGATACCCCTTGGCGGCCATGACAACGGTCATGGCGACGTCATCCCGCCATTGCAGCTTGGTCTTGGCTAACCGGCCCTCGGCACAGGCCAGAAGAACCTCCAGCACGTCGGATTTGAGGCGCATCATCATGACCTGACATTCCGGATCGCCGAATCGGGTGTTGTATTCAATCAGCTTGGGCCCGGCGTCGTCGATCATCAGCCCGGCGTAGAGCACGCCCTTGAAGGGCCGGCCCTCGGACGCCATGCCCTTGATTGTCGGCTCGATAATTTCCGCCATGACCCGGTCGACCATGGCCTGATCGATGACGGGCGCCGGGGAATAGGCGCCCATGCCGCCCGTGTTGGGGCCTTCGTCGCCGTCGTGGGCGCGTTTGTGGTCCTGGGCGCCGACCATGGGCAGCGCCGTTTCGCCGTCGACCAGGGCGAAGAAGCTGGCTTCCTCGCCTTCCAGGAATTCCTCGACCACGATTTCCGTGCCCGCGTTGCCGAAGGCTTCCTCGATCATGATCTGGTCGACCGCCGCATAGGCCTCGTTGACGTTGCGGCAGATGATGACCCCCTTGCCGGCGGCCAGGCCGTCGGCCTTGACCACGATGGGGGCCCCATGGGTGCGGATGTATTCCTTGGCCGCGTCCGGTTCGTCAAAGCGGTCGTAATCGGCGGTCGGAATGTCGTATTTCGCGCAGAGGTCCTTGGTGAAGGCCTTGGAGCCTTCCAATTCCGCCCCCGCCGCCGTCGGCCCGAAGGATTTGACCCCCAGCGCATCCAGTTTATCAACCAGGCCCGCCACCAGCGGGGCTTCCGGCCCGACCACCACGAAGTCGATGGCGTTGTCCTTGACGAATCCGATGATGCCGCTCAGGTCCTCCGCCTCGATATCTAGGTTGCGCGCAAGAGCGGCCGTGCCCGCGTTACCCGGGGCGCAGAACAGTTCGCTGCATTTGGGGGATTTGGCGATGGCCCAGCAAAGGGAATGTTCCCGCCCGCCCGAGCCGACCACGAGTACCTTCATCCTGTCCCAATCCCTCCCGATTTCGGCGGTTTGATCGGCAGACGCGCTTGGCATCCTCCGGCCGTATTGTGTCCGTTCACTGGGCCTTGCATACTGCGCCCATGAGCGACAATTCCAGCGGCACCGCGCAGAGTCAACCCGGCGAAACCGAGACCAGCCACAACCTGCCGGTCTTTACCGTTTCCGAGATTTCCCAGGCCGTGAAACACACGGTCGAGGAGACCTTTCAATGGGTGCGAATCCGGGGCGAAATCTCGGGTTTCAAGCGCGCCGCCTCGGGCCACCTCTATTTCACATTGAAGGACGCGGACGCGGTGATCGACGGCGTGTGCTGGCGCGGCACCGCCGGGCGCCTATCCATTAAACCCGAAGACGGGATGGAGATCGTCGCCACCGGGCGGCTGACCACCTATCCCGGGCGCTCCAAATACCAGGTCGTCGTCGACCACATGGAATTGGCCGGCGAAGGGGCCCTGCTGAAGCTGCTGGAGGACCGCCGCCGCAAACTGGAGGCCGAAGGCCTGTTCGCGGCCGAGCGCAAGCGCGACATTCCCTATCTGCCCGATGTGATCGGTGTCGTGACCTCGCCCACGGGGGCCGTGATCCGCGACATCCTGCACCGCCTGGCCGACCGTTTTCCCATCCATGTCCTGGTTTGGCCCGTGCTGGTCCAGGGCGACAACGCGGCCGCACAGGTCGCCGCCGCCGTGCGCGGGTTCGGCGCGATCGAGGCAGGCGGCCCCGTACCGCGCCCGGATGTGGTCATCGTCGCCCGCGGCGGCGGCAGCCTGGAGGACCTGTGGGCCTTCAATGAGGAAGAGGTCGTGCGCGCCATCGCCGATTCCCCGATTCCGGTGATTTCAGCCGTCGGCCATGAAACGGACACGACCCTGGCCGATTTCGCCGCCGACCGGCGCGCCCCGACCCCGACCGCAGCCGCGGAAATGGCCGTACCCGTGCGCCTGGACCTGCTGGCCCAGGTCATGGAGGACGGACAGCGCATTGCCAGTGCCGTGTCCCGGCGGCTCGCCGATCACCGCCGCAATCTGGACGCCACGGCCAGGGCCCTGCCCAACCCCGCGCGCATGCTGCAGGAACAGGCGCAGCGGCTCGACGATTGGACCGAGCGCCTGGGCCATTCGCTGGGCGGCGGGCTGGAGCGCCGCCGCGCGCGCCTCGCCAATGCGGCCGCCGGGCTGACCCGGCCCGACAAGATCATCCAGATGGAAGCCGGCCGCCTTGCCTCGGAAGTGCGCGCCCTGAAGACCGCCGGCCGGGCTGCCGTGGACCGGGCGCGGAGCCGCCTGGGCCAGGCATCAGCCCTGTTGGAAAGCTATTCCTATCAGCGCGTGCTCGACCGTGGATTCGCCCTGGTCACCGACCCGACGGGCGCGCCCGTGACTTCGGCCAAAACCCTCAAGACCGGCGACCGGCTGGACCTCAGGCTTCGCGACGGGACACGCCCGGTGGTCGTTGCCGGCGGCGCCCCCCCGGCCAAGACGGCAACGTCCGCACCGGGCGAGGACACTTCCGCGAAACCCAAAACCAACAAGCCCGGCGACGACCGGCAGGGGCGGCTTCTGTGACATTCCTTCTTCGCATTTTCCTGGCCGCGGCGGCCCTCGTCGCGGCGGGGGCTTATCCGGCTGGCGCGCTGGAGATTTCCGGCACATTCATCCAGGGCGGCCTGGCCACCGGCAAGGTTGAGCCGGGAACCAAACTGACGCTCGATGGGCAGCCCGTGGCGGTCGCGCCCAACGGCAGCTTCATCATCGGTTTCGGACGCAAGGCCAAGGCGAAGATGGTGCTGCGGGCGGAACCCCCGGAGGGCCAGTTGGAAGAGCGGGAGCTTGCCATCGAGAAACGCAAATACAAGATTCAGCGCATCGACGGTCTGCCGCAACGCAAGGTCAGCC